>DATHLL010000080.1:0-7566 GCA_035488195.1 Candidatus Elarobacter sp.
CTCCTTAGGACGGCTGCTCAAAGCGCGTGGGGTCTCGGTCTCGATCCAGAAGCTCGACCCCTACATCAACGTCGACGCCGGGACGATGAACCCGTACCAGCACGGCGAGGTGTTCGTCACCGAGGACGGCGCCGAGACCGATCTGGACCTCGGCCACTACGAGCGGTTCATCGACGAGGCGCTCACCCGCGACAACAACGTCACGACGGGTCAGATCTACAAGTCGGTGATCGAGAAGGAGCGGCGCGGCGACTATCTCGGCGCGACCGTTCAGGTGATTCCGCACATCACCAACGAGATCAAGGCGCACGTCACGCGCGTCGCGGAGCGCAGCGGCGCCGACGTCTGCATCGTCGAGGTCGGCGGAACGGTCGGCGACATCGAGTCGCTCCCGTTCCTCGAAGCGATCCGCCAGGTGCGCCACATGGTCGGCGACGAGAACGTGATGTTCGTCCACCTCACGCTGCTCCCGCACCTCGGCGCGGCCGACGAGCTGAAGACGAAGCCGACGCAGCACAGCGTGCGCGAGCTGCGCGCGATCGGGATCACGCCGGACGCGATCGTCGTGCGCACCGGGAGCGCGCGCCCGATCCCGGTCGAGCTGAAGGAGAAGATCGCGCTGTTCTGCGACGTCGGCGAGAACAGCGTCGTGCAGAACGCCGACGCGGCGACGATCTACCAGGTGCCGCTGAACCTGGAGGCCGAGGGCCTCGCCGACATCGCGGTCCGCAAGCTGCGGCTCGAGACGACGCCGCCGCGCCTGGAAGACTGGAGCTCGATCGCCGAGCGCATCCAGAACCCGCGCGGCCGCGTGCGCGTCGCGCTGGTCGGAAAGTACGTCGAGCTCAAGGACGCGTACATCTCGATCACCGAGGCGATCGCGCACGCCGGGATCCACCACGACGTCGCGGTCGACGTCGTGCGCGTCGACTCGGAACGGATCGAGGCCGAAGGGATCGGCGCGCTCGACGACGTCGACGGCGTGCTCGTCGCGCCGGGCTTCGGCGCGCGCGGCGTGAAAGGGAAGCTGGTCGCGATCCAGCACGTCCGCGAACAGAAGATCCCGTTCCTCGGCATCTGCTTCGGGATGCAGCTCGCGTGCGTCGAGTTCGCGCGCAGCGTCTGCGGCCTGCACGAGGCGATGACGACCGAGGTCGACGAGACGAGCCCCGATCCGGTGATCGACTTCCTCCCCGAGCAGCGGAACCTCGATCTCAAAGGCGGGACGATGCGCTTGGGCGCGTACGAGTGCACGCTCGACGAAGGGACGATCGCCGCGCGCGCGTACGGCGAGCTGCAGATCAGCGAGCGCCACCGCCACCGCTACGAGTTCAACAACCGCTACAAGGCGCTCTTCGAGGAGCACCGGATGGTGTTCAGCGGACACCACCCGCTCGGGCGCACCTCGCTGGTCGAGCTGATCGAACTGCCGCAGAGCGTCCACCCGTGGTTCGTCGGGACGCAGGCGCACCCCGAGTACAAGAGCCGTCCGAACCGGCCCTCGCCGCTGTACCGCGACTGGATCGGCGCGGCGCTGGAGCGCGCGCGCGAGCGGACCGGTTCCGGCGACGGCGCGCTCGTGCGCCGCTGAACGCCGCCGATCTCACGGTCGTCGTCCTCGCGCGCGACGAGGCGGCGCGCCTGGAGCGGCTGCTCGCGAACCTGCCGCCGGGCGCGCGCGTCTTCGTGCTCGACGCGGAGTCCACGGACGAGACCGCGGCCGTCGCGCGGCGGCACGGCGCCGAGGTCGAAACGCGGCCGTGGGCCGGCTTCGTCAACGCGCGGCGCTACGCGCTCGGCCGCGTGGCGACGCCGTGGGCGCTCATGCTCGACGCCGACGAGCTGCTCGACCCGGTGCTGCGCGAGGCGATCCTGGCCGCGCGGCCCGAGACGAGCACCGGACAGGCCGTCGCGGGCTACACGCTGCGCCGCGTGACGATGCTGTGCGGGCGCCCGGTGCACGCCGCGGGATGGTCGAACGAACGGCTGCTGCGGCTGTTCCGCACCGACCGCGCGCGCGTCGCGGCGAACGAGGTCGGCGCCGATCTCCACGAGCGCTGGACCGTCGACGGCCCGACCGCCGATCTGCCCGGCGCGATCCTGCACGACTCGTATCCGACGCTCGCGTCGTACCGGGTGAAGTTCGACCGCTACACGAGCGTCGAGGCGGCCGCGCTGCCGCCCTCCCAGCGCGCGTACCTGCGCGCGCTGGCGACGATGCCGCTGCGCTTTTTGTGGTCGATCGTCCGCTACGGCGGCTGGCGCGACGGCTGGCGCGGGCTGTTCGTCGCGTGGGAGAGCGCGCGCTACCGCGTCGTCGTCCGCGCGAAAGCGCTGCGCCGCGCGTGAGCTCGGCCGCGCCGAAGCGCGAAGCGCACCGCATCGACGTCGCGCTCGACGTCCGCGAGAGCTCGCACACGTCCGCCGGGATGCTCGCGTACGTGCGCGCGCTCCGCACGCTGCTGCCGCGCGTCGCGCCGGATCTCGTCTTCGCGGAGATCGGCGGCGGCGACAACTTCGACCTCGCCGAGCAGGTCGGGATACCGCTGGCGCTCGCGCGGATGCGGCCGGGTCTCGTCCACTTCCCGACGCCGTTCGTGCCGCGTTTCGTGACCGTACCGCACGTGGTGACCGTGCACGACGTGATCGATCTCGAGTTTCCGCAGTACGCGAAGCGCAAGGTCGGACCGTACTGGCGCTACGTCGTCGGCCCGGTGCTGCGCTCCGCGCGCGCGGTGATCACCGACGACGACGCGACGGTTGCGCTCCTCGAGCGGTATCTGCGCGTCGATCCCGCGCGCGTGCGGGTCATCCCGCTCGGCGTCGATGCGCCGGACGAGCCGGCGAACGCCGATCCGCCCGGCGCGGAGCCGGCCGTGCGCGACCGGGCGTACCTGCTCTACGCCGGAAACCACCGCCCGCACAAGGACCTCGAGACGCTCGTCGCGGCGTGGGCTTCGCTGCCGGACGGGCTCGCCGTCGACCTCGTGCTGACCGGCGACGACGAGCCGGCGCTGCGCGCCGCCGCGTCGCGCGCACGCGGCGAGCTGCGCTTCGCCGGCGCCGCCGGCGAGCGCGAGCTGTGGGCGCTGTATCGCGGCGCGGTCGCGTACGTGCATCCGGCGCTGCGCGAGGGGTTCGGTCTCCCGCTGCTCGAGGCGCTGCGCGCCGGGACGCCGGTCGTCGCGGCCGAGACGGCGGTGCCGTCGGTGCTGAAGCCGTACGTGCACCGCTATCCGCCGCGCGACGTCGCGGCGCTGCGCGCGCTGCTGATGCGTGCGTTCGACGAGCCGGCTGGGCTGCGCGCCGAAGCGCGCCTCGCCCGCGACGCGACCGCGCACCTCACCTGGGAGCGCACCGTCCGCGCGACCGCCGGCCTCTACCGCGAGCTGCTCGGATCGTGATCCGCGTGGTGCTGGCGGCGCGGCCGACGATGCGCGCCTCGCTGGGGATGCGCGCCGTCGCGCGCGCACTGATCGAGCGCGTTCCGCGCGTCGCGCCGGACGTCGAGCTGATCCCGGTCGAGTCGCCGCTGATCGTCCATCCGGTCGCGCTGCGCGCGGCGCGCCCGCAGCTCGTCCACGTCCCGTATCTCGAAGCGGCGCCGCTCGTGCCGCGGCCGTACGTCGCGATGGTCCACGATCTGATCCACCTTCGGTTCCCCGAGCTGTTCTCGCGCGTCACCGCGGCGTATTGGCGGTTCGTCGCGACGCCGCTCTACCGCAACGCCGCGCGCGTCCTGGTCAGCGACGAGCGCGTCGGCGAGGAGTGCGTCCGGCTGCTCGGCGTCGCGCGCGAGCGGGTGCGCGTCGTCCCGCTCGGCTACGCGGACGCCGTCCCCGACGCGGCGCCGTGGCCGGCGGAACGCCCGTACGCCTTCTACGCCGGGAACCACCGGCCGCACAAAGGGCTCGACACGCTGTACGCCGCGTGGGCCGCGCTCCCGAACGATATCGAGCTCGACCTCGTGCTGACGGGACCCGACGAGCCTCGCGTGCGTTCCACGTACGTGCGGACGAACGGCGCGATCTCGTTCCTCGGCGACCTCGACGACGCGACGCTCGCGCGGCGCTACCGCGGCGCGCGAGCGTACGTGCAGCCCTCGCTCGCCGAAGGGTTCGGGATCCCCGCGCTCGAGGCGGCGGTCGCGGGGACGCCGGTGATCGCGACGGCGACCTCCGTCCCGTCGGTCGTCGCGCCGTACGCCGCGACCTTCGCCCCCGGCGACGCGGCCGCGCTGGCCTCGCTGCTCGGCGCGGCGGCGCGCGACCCGGCGCGCGCGCGCGAGCGGGCCGCCGAGGGCGCCGAGGCGCTGCGGGCGTATACGTGGGATCGGTTCGCGGCTTCGACGGCCGCCGTCTATCGCGAGGTGGTATGCCCCTGACCCGCCCTCTGAGCGCCGTCTTCGCCGCGGTGGTCGCGGCGTGGGCGGTGCCGGCGTACGCCGCGCCGCCGCCGCCGAAGGACGAAGCGCCGGTCCGCGCGATCGCGATCGTCGTCAACGGCGAGGAGCTGGCGCGCGATCCGGCGCCGCGCGCGAGCGGGTACCGCGTCCTGGTCCCGGTCGTCCGCATCTACAGCGCGCTCGGGATCGGCGTCGCGCGGGAGGGGAAGACCCTGATCGCTTCGGCGCCCTCGAAACGCATCACCATCACGGTCGGATCGCGCCGCGCGAGCGTCGACAACCGCGTCGTGCTGATGGACTCGCCGGCCGCCGAAATCGACGGGGCGACCTACGTCCCGCTGCGCTTCGTCGCCGACTCGCTCGGCGCGCAAGTCTCGTACGACCCGAAGGCGCAGCGCGTCGAGGTCGTCTCCTCGGTCGTCGGCCGCACGCCGGGGCTCGAGCAGCACACGCCGGGCGGCTCGACGCAGATCGTCGGGACGGTGAGCAACGTCGACCTCAACTCGGCGCCCGAGTCGGTGACGGTGACGAAAGGCCAGACCGTCCGCACGATCGCGATCACCTCCGACGCGCGGATCGTCGTGCAGGACGTCGTGACGCGAACGACCACGCCGGCGACGCTGCGCGACGTGCACGTCGGCGACGCGGTCAGCGTGATCCTGCGCCGCGACGGCGGCGTCGACCAGGTCGTCGACCGCTACGCCTCGCGCGCCGGCGTCGTCGCGGCGGTCTCGCCGAGCGCGTTCGTGCTGCAGAGCGGCTACGTGGTGACGCCGGACAAGAGCAGCGAGATCACGCTGAACGGCCAGCCCGCGACGCTCGCCGATCTCAAGGTCGGCGACAACGTGACCGTGCGGCTGAACCCCGAGACGCAGGAGAAGCGGCAGATCATCGTCGCGCGCTCGATGCCCTCGACGCCGACGCCGGCCGGCTCGGCGCAGATCGCCGACATCGCGGTGAGCGCGAAGGGGCCGCTGCGCGCCGGCGACTCGTTCACGGTGACGATGCACGGGACGCCGGGCGGGAAGGCGACGTTCGACATCGGCAGCTATCTGACCGGGCTGCCGGTTCCGGAGACGCAGCCGGGGACGTACTCGACGAAGTACACGGTGCCGGAAGGGATCAACTTCAACCGCACCGCGGTGTACGGGCACCTGAGCGTCGGCGGGACCGACGCGCCGCGCGCCGAGGCGCCGCAGCTCGTCGCGGTCGCGACGACGAAGCCGCAGATCGTCGACATCGCGCCGCCGGGCGGCCAGACGGTGAACAACAACAAGCCCTCGATCTACGCGACGTACCAGTCGCCGACCGACGTCGGGATCAATCCCTCGTCGGTGCGGATCGAGGTGAACGGTCTCGACGTCACCGCGGCCTCGACGCGGACCGACAAGTTCATCACCTACAGCCCGGGCGCCGCGCTCGCCGACGGCCCGGTCACGGTGATCGTCACGATCGCCGACAACGCCGGCAACACGCAGTCGCGCAAGTGGACGTTCACCGTCCGCACCAAGTGAGGCCGAAGACAGTCACCCAGAGCCTGTCGAAGGGTGAGCCGTGATCTTGCCGTTCGTGCGCGATGCCCTCTCACGCTTCGACAAGCTCAGCGTGACGTTCGCCGTGCTCGCCCTCGTGCTCACGGGATGCGGCGGTTTCTCGTCGTCCGGCGGCGCGTCCGCGAGCTCGGGCGGCGGCTCGACGCTCATCATGGCGCGGGTCAAGGACGCGGTCGTGCTCGATCCCTCGCACGCGACCGACGGGCTCTCGCTCAACACGGCGAGCGAGGTGATGCAGAACCTCGTGCAGTTCAAGCCCGGGACCTTCGAGGTCGCCGGCGACGTCGCGAAGTCCTGGACGCGCAGCGCCGACGGCAAGACGTGGACGTTCGAGCTGAACCCCGGGCTGGTCTTCGCCGACGGCACGCCGCTCGACGCGAACGCGGTGAAGTACAACTTCGACCGCTGGCGGCTCACGTCGAACCCCGCGCACGGGAACTTCACGTACTCGTACTACGCCGACGACTTCGGCGGCTTCCCCGGCGCGATCGCCGACGTGCGGGCGCTTTCGCCGGCGCGGGTCGTGATCAGGCTCGCGCGCCCGCTGGGCCCGTTCCTGCGCGACATCGCCGAGCAGTCGTTCGGGCTCGGCTCCCCGGCGGCGATCGCGCGCGATCCGAAGGCGTTCGAGATCACGCCGGTCGGGAGCGGCCCGTACCAGATCGCCGAGTGGGTGCGCGACGACCACATCACGCTGACCGCGAACCCGAAATGGCACGGCCCGAAGCCCGCGTACGGGACGGTCGTGATCCGCGACATCCCCGACCAGGCGACGAGCGTGCTGTCGATCCAGAAGGGCGACATCGACATGCTCACCGATCCGCGCCCCGACGACGCGAAAACGCTCGCCAAGCAGCCGGGGATCAGGGTCGTCGAGCAGCCCTCGAACAACGTGAGCTACGTCGCGATGGACGTGGAGAAGAAGCCGTTCGGCGACCTCCGGGTGCGGCGCGCGGTCGCGTACGCGATCGACGTCGCGACGATGGCGAAAAGCCTGTACTCGAGCGGCGCGACCGTCGCGCACAACTGGACGCCGCCGGGGATGCTGGGCGAAGCGCCCTCGGTCCGCGCGTACCCGCACGACGTCGCGAAGGCGCGCGCGCTGCTCGCCGAGGCGGGGTTCCCGCACGGCTTCTCGACGACGCTGATGTACTCGACCGCGCCGCGCCCGTATCTTCCCGAGCCGCAGCGCGTCGCGGAAACGATCCAGGCGAACCTGGCGCAAGCGGGGATCCAGGTGACGCTGCAGCCGTACGAGTGGGGCGTCTTCCTCGACAACATCAAGCACGGCCGCCACGAGATGTGCCTCATCGGCTGGACCGGCGACAACGGCGATCCCGACAATTTCTTCTACCCGCTGCTCGATCAGGACTCGGCGCACACCGACGGCACCGCGCAGAACTACTCGTTCTGGCGCGATCCGAAATTCCACCAGCTCATGCTCGCCGGCCAGGCGGCGGTGGACGACGCGAAGCGCACGACGGTCTACCGGCAGGCAAATGCGATGGTGCACGACCAGGTGCCGGCGGTCTCGCTCGTCCACACGACGGTCCCGATCGTGCTGAAGTCGTCGCTGAAGGGATTCGTCCCGAGCCCGAACACCACGTA
>DATHLL010000081.1:0-4521 GCA_035488195.1 Candidatus Elarobacter sp.
CCTGAGCTTCGAATGTCATCCTGAGCTTCGAATGTCATCCTGAGCTTCGAATGTCATCCTGAGCTTGTCGAAGGATGATTCTCGGCAGCGTGGTGTCGGCTGCGCATCATCCTTCGACAGGCTCAGGATGACATTTCGGCTCCGTCGTCATGCGGTGCGCCGTTCGTGTGCGTGGCGTGGAGGCTTCGGTAACGAGCCGGGGTCGTGCCGATGACGTGCTTGAACGTGCGCGTGAAGTGGCTCTGGTCGGTGAAGCCCGCTTCGCTCGCGATCGCGGCGAGGGGTTCGTCCGTTTCGCTGAGCGCGCGGCAGGCGCGCTGGACGCGCAGGCCGGTGACGTAGTCGCCGAGCGAGCGGCCGTGGAAGCGGCGGAACGTTCGGGCCAGATGCGTCGGGTGGACGCCCGCGAACGCGGCGAGCGCGCGCAGGTCGAAGCGGCGCTCGGGGTTGTGCTCGACGTCGGATTCCACGGCGGCGAGCCAGGCCGGCACGGCGATCTCGAGCCGTGCGCCGCCTTCCGCGGCCGTCCCGCAGAGTTCGTAGAGCAGCGACTCGATCGTCAGGTCCGAGGCGTCTTCGCCGCGCGCGAACTCCTGGTGAAGGCGCACGGCGAGCCAGGTCGCGTCCTCGCCGCGCACTTGGTGCAGCTCGCGGACCGGCGCGCCGTACGACGCGATCGTCTCCGTCCACGACTCGCCGAGCTCGATCATGAAGACGCGCGTCCCGTCGCCCATCGCGTCGTGATGCGAGGTGAGCGGCGGGTGGAACGCGATCGTGTACGGGCGGTAGTCCACCGTGATCGCGCCGGACGTCTCGCGGTACCGGCCGTCGAGCAGCAGGCTGAAGTAGGCCGCTTCGTGGACGTGCTCTTCGCAGATCCGCGCGCGGTCGTGGCGCACCTCGGAGAGGACCGCGTCGCAGCGGCGGAGCGAGCTGGTGCGGCCGAAGAACGTCCCGCGCGGGAGCGGGCGCGAGACGTCCATCGCGCTCAGGCGCGAGCCTCGGGCGCGGGTCGCTGCGTGCGGTTGAACTCCATGTAGCCCGCGACGTCGTTCGCGTGCTTCGCGCCGTGCAACCGCTCGACGACGTGCAGCGCGAGGTCGATCCCCGACGTGAGCCCGCCGGCACTCACGACCTTCCCTTCGTCGACGAAGCGCGGTCCGCGCACCAGCGTCACCTTTGGGAACTGCTTCTCGAAGGCGTCGTAGAAGTCGTGGTGCGTCGTCGCGCGCTTGCCGTCGAACAGCCCGGCCTGCGCGAGCTTGAACGCGCCGGTGCAGACCGACATCATCACCTCGGCGGTCGTCGCCCGCTCCTGCAGCCACGGGATCAGCTCCGGCGCGCCGCGCTGCGCGCCGACCACGACGATGTCGGGGCGCGGCGCGTTCGCGAAGGTGAAGCGCGGCATCAGCTGCATCCCGGCCGTCGCTTCGACCGGGCTCGACGACGGACCCACGAGGTAGAGGATGAAGGCTCTCTCGTTCTCGCGGCCGGGGAGCCCCGTGTCCTGGAAGACCTCCCACGGGCCGGCGAAGTCGATCACCGTCGCGCTCGGCGTGACGACGAACGCGACGAGCCGCTGGCCCGGGAGCAGCTTCGCGCGGACGTCGTCGGTGGCTTCGGCGCGGCCGGGCGGGAGGACGAGCGCCGGCGCGAGCGCGGAGGCGGTGAGCGCGGCGAGAAATCCGGGACGTTGCATCGGCGAGTCTCCTGCGTGCGGGTTCTGTGAAGGGATCGTAGAGGACGCGCGCCGCGGGAGTCTTGTACGGCATTAGCGTCGAACGTACGTTCCGTGCGCATCGACGAGGGTGTGAAACGGGAGATCCTCGCGCGCGCCGACATCGGCGAGGTGATCGGCGCGTACGTCACCTTGCGCAAACGCGGGAACGACCTGGTCGGGCTGTGCCCGTTCCACGGCGAGAAGTCGCCCTCGTTCCACGTCCATCCCGACCGGGGGTTCTTCAAGTGCTTCGGCTGCGGCGCCGCCGGTGACGTGTTCACGTTCGTGCAGAAGCAGGAGAACGTCGCGTTCCCCGACGCGCTGCGGATCCTCGGGAAGCGCTACGGCGTCGAGGTCGAGACCGAGAACCCGTTCGAGGCGCGGCGCCGCAGCGAGCGCGAGGCGATCTACCACGCGAACGAGGTCGCGCGCGCGTGGTTCCACCGCATGCTGCTCGACCCGCGCGAAGGCGCGGCGGCGCACGAGTACTGCGCGAACCGCGGCATCACCGACGCGACCATCGAACAGTTCTCGCTCGGCTTCGCGCCGGACCGCTGGGACGGGCTCGTCGCCGAGCTGCGGAAGAACGACGTCGACCTCGCGCTCGCGGCGAAGGCGGGGCTGCTCAAGCCGAGCCAGCGCGGCGGGTTCTACGACTTCTACCGCGGGCGGCTGATGATCCCGACGCTGGCGACGACCGGCGAGACGATCGCGTTCGGCGGCCGCGCGCTCGGCGACCAGGAGCCGAAGTACCTCAACACGTCGACCACGCCGGTCTACACCAAGGGCCGGTACCTGTTCGCGCTCAACGTCGCGCGCCGCGCCGCCGCGCGCGAGGACAGCGCGATCGTCGTCGAGGGCTATCTCGACTGCATCGCGCTGCACCAGGCCGGTTTCGGGAACGCCGTCGCCGCGCTCGGCACCGCGTTCACGCCCGAGCAGGCGCGCGAGCTGCGCAAGGTCGCCTCGCGCGCGATCCTCTGCTTCGACGCCGACGCCGCGGGGATCGACGCGGCGCTTAAGTCGATCGACGTCCTCACGGCCGAGGGCGTGAGCGCGTGGGCGCTGCGGATCCCCGAGGGCAAGGACCCCGACGAGTTCGTCCGCCGGAACGGCGCCGACGCGTTCCGCGCGCTGCTCGCGAAGCCGCTCGCCGCGACGCAGGTGAAGATCGACGCCGAGATCGAGCGGCGCGGGAACCGCACGCAGAGCGGCGCGATGGCGCGCTGGGCGGAGGAGACGATCCGCAAGCTGGCGCCGCCCGAGGAGCAGGACCGCTGGCGCGTCTACGTCGCGGGCCGGCTCGGCCTCTCGGTCGACGATCTGCGGCGCGCACGGCTGCTGGTGAACCCGGTCCATTTCGCGCCGCGCGCCGGCGAGGCGAACCTCTCGCGGCACCTGGTCCCCTCGGCGATGGAAAAGCCGTCGATCGAGCGCGAGGTGCTGGCGATCGTGCTCGACGAGCCCTCCCTTCTGGCCGAGTACGCCGGGCGGATCACCGCCGACCGCTTCGACGATCCGCGCTTCCGGAAGCTGTGGGAGACGCTCCGGGGGCACGCTCGCTCGCTGGTGCAACCGTCCGACGTCCACGCCGTGTTTGCAGGAGATGAAGACGCGGCGGCCGCGCTCGCTTCCGTCTCGGGCGCCGTTCGGCTGAACGACTCCGAGGAGCGGCGAGCGAAGCTCGATCGCGTCGTCGCGCGCTTCGCACGCGACGACGTCGAACGACGATACCGGGAGCTCGGAGAGCGGATCGACCGCCTCTTCGAGTCGGGTGAACCGGTTCCGACCGACCTCCGCGCAGAACACGCGGCGCTCGCCGCCGAACTGAAAGGATAGCCCGAATCCTCATCGAGGAAAGGGGGTGAGAACCAGCATGGCCCGACAGAAGAAGCCCGGCACCCCGGCCGGCGCAGAACCGCAGCAGCTCTCGCTCGACGAGCAGATCAAGAAATTGCTCGCCGCCGGGAAGAAGCGCGGCACGCTCACGTACGAAGAGATCAACGCCGTGTTCGACACGGCGGAAGAGGTCGCGCCCGAACGGATGGACGACCTCCTCGAGGAGATCGCTTCGCTCGGGATCGAGATCGTCGAAGAGCAGGCGAAGGACGAGAAGCCCGCCGACCGCGAGGAGTCCGAGGAGGTCGCGATGCCGGCCGGTCTCGCCCTCGACGACCCGGTCCGGATGTACCTGAAGGAGATCGGCCGCGTGCCGCTGCTCTCGATGGAGGACGAGCGGCGTCTGGCGATGGCGATCGAGTCCGGCGAGAAGGAAGCGCTCAAGAACGGGACCGCCGACAACGCCGTGATCTTGGGCGGCGACGAGGCGAAGCGCGCGCTGACCGAGGCGAACCTGCGGCTCGTCGTGTCGATCGCGAAGAAGTACGTCGGCCGCGGGATGCTGTTCCTCGACCTGATCCAGGAAGGGAATCTCGGGCTGATCCGCGCCGTCGAGAAGTTCGACTACCGCAAGGGCTACAAGTTCTCGACCTACGCGACGTGGTGGATCCGCCAGGCGATCACGCGCGCGCTCGCCGACCAGGCGCGGACGATCCGCATCCCCGTGCACATGGTCGAGACGATCAACCGTCTCATCAAGATCTCGCGCCAGTTGCTGCAAGAGCTGGGGCGCGATCCGACGGTCGAGGAGATCGCGAACGAGATGGGGCTCACCCCCGAGAAGGTCCGCGAGGTCATCAAGATCTCCCAGGAACCGATCTCGCTGGAAACCCCGATCGGCGAAGAGGAAGACTCGCACCTGGGCGACTTCATCGAAGACCAGGAGGCGATCGCGCCGGCCG
>DATHLL010000082.1:0-3049 GCA_035488195.1 Candidatus Elarobacter sp.
CTCGTCGCCGCGCTGGCCGCGCGCGGCGAGACCGTCGTCGTCACCGGCGGCGCGGGCGAGCGCGAGCTGTGCGCCTACGTCGCGGGCGCCGCGGAGAACGTGCACGGCGGCCGGGTCGTGAACCTCGCCGGCGCGACGGACTTCGTCACGCTCGCGCGCGTGATCGCGGACGCGGACGCGCTGATCGTCGGGAACACCGGCGCCGCGCACGTCTCTGCGGCGGTCGGGACGCCGGTCGTCTCGCTGTTCCCGCCGACGATCCCGGCCGCGCGCTTCCGGCCGTGGATGGTTCCGCACGCGTTGCTCGGCGATCAGGAGATCGCGTGCCGCGGCTGCCGCGCGCGAACCTGTCCGCTCGAGGACCAGCCGTGCCTGGGCGTGGTGACCGTCGGCGACGTCGTCGCCGCGCTCGTGGCGGTGCGCAAGCCGCGTGAGGCGGCGGTCGTCTGATGCTGCTCACGCGCCGGCGCACCGCCCGCCTCGAGCCGAAGAAGATCTTCTTCTGGCACGTGCACGGCTCGTACGCGACCTCGCTCGTGCAAGTGCCGCACATTTACTACATTCCCGTGCTCCCCGACCGCGGCCCCGACGGGCGCGGTCGCGCGCGCACGTGGGACTGGCCCGCGAACGCGATCGAGGTGACGCCCGAGCAGGCGCGCGAACTCGACGTCGATCTCGTCCTGCTGCAGCGCCCGCACGAGCTCGCGCTGGCCGAGCGCTGGCTCGGGCGCGTCCCGGGCCGCGACGTGCGCGCGATCTATCTCGAGCACAACGCGCCGCAAGGCAGCATCGCTGAAATGCGGCACCCGCTCGCCGATCGTCCCGATCTGACGATCGTCCACGTCACGCATTTCAACGACCTGTTCTGGGAGTGCGGGACGACGCCGACGCGCGTGATCGAGCACGGCGTCGTCGATCCCGGCTACCGCTACACCGGCGAGCTCGCGCGCGCCGCGGTCGCGATCAACGAGCCGGTGCGCCGCGGCCGCGTCACCGGCACCGATCTGCTCGAACGCTTTCGCGCGGCGGTTCCGCTCGACGTGTTCGGGATCGGCGCCGGCGCGCTCGGCGGGTTCGAGGATCCGCCCCAGCACGTGCTGCACCGCGAGATGGCGCGGCGCCGCGTCTATCTCCATCCCTTCCGCTGGACGTCGCTCGGTCTGACGCTGATCGAGGCGATGCACCTCGGAGTCCCCGTCGTCGCGCTCGCGACGACCGAAGCCGTCGAAGCCGTCCCCGCGGGGTGCGGGACGATCTCGACCGACGTCGAGCGGCTCTGCGACGCGTTGCGCCGCTACGCCGCCGATCCCGCCGCGGCGCGCGCCGACGGCGAACGCGCCCGCGCGTACGCGCTCGAGCGCTACGGTCTCGATTCGTTCCTGCGCGCGTGGGACGCGCTCTTCGCGGAGGTGGTCGCATGAGAATCGCGATGGTGTCGGAGCACGCGAGCCCGCTCGCGGCGCTCGGCGGCGTCGACGCGGGTGGTCAGAACGTGCACGTCGCGGCGCTCGCGTGCGGCCTCGCCACGCTCGGCAACAGCGTCGTCGTGTACACGCGGCGGGACGACCCGAAGCTCGCACGGCGGGTCGTCATGGCGCCCGGCGTCGTCGTCGAGCACGTCGACGCCGGCCCGGCGCGGCCGATCCCGAAGGACGCGATCTATCCGCATCTCGGCGCGTTCGCGGCGCATCTGGAGCGCGCGTGGGCGGAGGACCGCCCCGACGTCGTGCACTCGCATTTCTGGATGAGCGGGCTGGCCGCGCTCGCCGCCGCGAAGAAGCTCGGGCTCCCGGTCGCGCACACGTTCCACGCGCTCGGGGTCGAGAAGCGCCGCCACCAAGGGAACGCCGACACCTCGCCCGACGCGCGGCTCGCCGAGGAGGCGCGGATCGTCCGCGAGGCGGACCGCATCGTCGCGACCGCGAGCGCCGAAGTGTTCGAGCTGCTGCGGATGGGTGCGAACCCGCGCGCGCTCAAGATCGTCCCGTGCGGCGTCGATCTCGAGCGCTTCACGCCGAACGGTCCGGCCGAGGAGCGCCGCGCCGACCGCATGCGGATCGTGACGCTCTCGCGCCTGGTGCCGCGCAAAGGGATCGCCGACGTCGTCGAGGCGCTGGTCGACGTCCCCGACGCGGAGCTGGTCGTCGCGGGCGGCGGCGAGAGCGCCGATCTGCTGACCGATCCGGAGGCGCGCCGCCTGTCGCAGCTCGCGCAGTCGCTCGGCGTCTCGGACCGTGTCTACCTGCGCGGCCGCGTCGAGCGCGAGGACGTTCCGCCGCTGCTGCGCTCGGCCGACGTGGTGGTGTGCGCGCCGTGGTACGAGCCGTTCGGGATCGTTCCGCTCGAAGCGATGGCGTGCGGAGTTCCGGTCGTCGTCTCGTCGGTCGGCGGCCTGGTCGACACCGTCGTCGACGGGATCACCGGCCTGCACGTCCCGCCGCGCGCGCCGCGCCGTCTCGCGCACGCGCTGCAGTCGCTCGCCGCCGACCCGCGCAAGCGCGCGCTGCTCGGGCGTCTCGGCGTCGACCGCGTCACCGCGCGCTACTCGTGGTCGCGCGTCGCGGCCGAGACGCTCGACGTCTACCGCGGTCTGGTGACGACGTCCGCCGCCGAGCTCGCGATGGGAAGCTGACACCGTGCGCATCCTAGTTCTGCGCGCGCTGAAGCTCGGCGATTTCCTCACCGGCGTTCCGGCGTACCGCGCGCTGCGCCGTGCGTATCCAGACGCGGAGATCGTGCTCGCCGCGCCGCGCGCGCTGGAACCCCTGCGCGAGCTCGCCGGCGACGCGCTCGATCGCATCGCCGACGCGCGGCCGCTCGCGCCGCTGCCGCCCGAGCTGCACGGTGCGGACCTCGGCGTGAACTTGCATGGCCGCGGGCCGCAATCGCATCGCGTGCTGCTCGACGCGCGCGCGGGGGAGTTGATCGCGTTCCGTCACGACGAGATCCCGGAGAGCGCGCGCGGTCCGGAGCACGATCCCGCCGAGCACGAGGTCGCGCGCTGGTGCCGGCTGCTCGAGCACTACGGGATTCATGCGGATCCGCGCGA
>DATHLL010000083.1:0-8237 GCA_035488195.1 Candidatus Elarobacter sp.
GAACTTACGGCTCGTGGTTTCGATCGCGAAGAAGTACGTCGGGCGCGGCATGCTCTTTCTCGATTTGATTCAGGAGGGCAATCTCGGCCTTATCCGCGCCGTCGAAAAGTTCGACTACCGCAAGGGCTACAAATTCTCGACTTACGCGACGTGGTGGATTCGCCAGGCGATCACGCGGGCTCTTGCAGATCAGGCGCGCACGATTCGGATTCCGGTGCACATGGTCGAGACGATCAATCGCCTGATCAAGGTCTCACGCCCGAGAAGGTCCGCGAGGTCATCAAGATCTCGCAGGAGCCGATCTCGCTCGAGACGCCGATCGGCGAAGAGGAAGACTCGCACCTCGGCGACTTCATCGAGGACCAGGAAGCGGTCGCGCCCGCCGAGGCGGCCTCCGTGATGCTCCTCAAAGAGAAGATGCAGGACGTCCTCAAGAACCTCACCGAGCGCGAGCGCAAGGTGCTCGTGCTGCGGTTCGGTCTCGAGGACGGCCACCAGCGGACGCTCGAGGAAGTCGGTCAGGAGTTCGGCGTGACGCGCGAGCGCATCCGCCAGATCGAGGCGAAGGCGCTGCGCAAGCTGCGCCACCCGAGCCGCGGCAAAGCGCTCAAGGACTACTGGTCGAACGAGTGAGTGGGTTCGGCTGAAGCCGAACCCTTCGCGTTCGGCCCTGCGGGCCGAGCCGCACACGTCTACGGTGTGACGTCTTTGCAGGCGGTTGCGGCGGCGACGACCGTCGGCGTGAGGGTCTGCTCGGCGGCGGCGATGCTCTTCTGCTGGACCTCGATGTCGGCCGCGAGCTTGTTCCAGATCGTCTGACCGGGCACGTTCGACGGCGCGACGCTGCCGCGCTGGAACATCGCGCCGGGGCCGGAGCCCGGCAGCGACGTCGCGCCGAGGAACTGGTCTGCGGTCGAGGGCGCGGCGGCGGGCGCGGACTTCGCCGCGTTCGGTGAGGAGAGCGCGACCGAGCCGCTCATGTTGGCGTCGACATCTTTCATCGCCGTGCCGATCGCGACGGTCTCGACGAGCCCGCTGACGTGGTTTAGCGCGACCGTCTGCCGGTCGATCGCCGCTTGGAGCTGCGCTTTCAGCAGCAGCGCCAGCTTGTCGTCGTCGGTCACCGGCGTCTTCGGGAAGCGCTTCTCGTCGGCGAGCAGCTTCTTGAGCACCTCGAGGTTGTCCGACATGCGTGCGGCGACCGCGCGCAGGTACGCGTAGTCGAGCTCGAGCGCGGCGGACGATGACGACGCTCGCGTGTCGTCCGCGGTCTTCAGCGCGCCGCGGTGGCCGGCCGCGATCAGATCGTCGGTCTTCATCAACCCGAGTACCGAGGGCGCGACGTTGTCGCGCACCGTCGTGCAGAACCCCTTCGCGCGCGTGCGCCCGATCTCGGGGAGGTTCGTCGCGTGCGGCGCGGGCGCCGGCGTCTGCGCCGTCAGCAGAACTGCGCACGCGAAGATCGTGATGCGGCATGCTACGCCGGCGGCTCGGCCCGCAAGGGCCGAACGCGAAGGCTTCGCACGCAAGTGCGAAGCCACCACTACATCGCTTCGTCTTCGCCGCGCCCGGCGCGCGGGCTCGGGATCACGCTGGGGTTCGCGTCCGCGAACTGGCCGAGCGGATTCGGCACGACCCAGACCGTCACGTCCCAGATCGCCGGATACAGGAACACGAACGGCACGCTGGACGCGTCGGTCACCGCGCCGGCGGTGACGAGGCCGGCGGCGGTCGGATGCGAGTAGTCGCCGCCGTTCGCCTGCGCGTAGCGCTGCGCGCCGATCGCCTTGCCGTACGCGATCGTGCCGTTCGCATTCCGCTGCACGTAGTGCACGTGCGCGGGGATCTTGAACCAGCGCGACGGCGCGATCCCGAACCGGTTCGGCGCGCCGGTCGCCGACTCGGCCTGCGGGATGCTGAAGTCGGCGCCGAGCAGACGGCCGTTCACGTCGTACCAGAGCTGCGCGGGAAGATCGGGATCGGTCGTGTCCCAGTACTTCGTGTTCACGTAGCTGATCGCGCCGGTGCGGTCCTCGCGCGTGTAGCGGTTGTATCCGGCGGCCGTCGCGGCGGCCGGGTTCGGATACCGCTTCGGAAGATTCGTCATGATCCGCTGCAGGAACGCCGCCTCGGCGGCGCTCGGCGACGGCGCCGCGGTCGGCGCGGGCCGCGCGGTCGCGGACGGCATGGGCATCGGCATCGGCGACTGCTGCGCGGCCGCACCGAGCGGCGCGAGCGCGAGCGCGCACGCGAAGACGAGGATCGAACGACGGCGCATCATGGCGCCGCCGTTCGCTACGGCGTTCCCGGCGCCTTGGAGGCGGCGGGAGAAGGCACCGGCGTGGCAGCCGAGGGCGACGGTGCCGGGGACGAGCCGCGCGGCGGTCGCTGGAGCAGCATCGTCGGAGAGGCGGTCCGGGCCGGGGTCGGCGTGTAAGCCGAGCTCGGCGCGTCGTTGGAGAGCCGGAACGGGAACGGCACCCGGACCGAGTAGCGGTCGCCGATGTGGTCGATCTCCGCTTCGGTCCGCGCGTCGATCTGCGCGCCGGCCGGGACCGGTGCGACGATCGGCGCGACGGCCTTCACCGGCAGCGGGCCGGCGCTGATCGCGAAGCGCTCGAGCGAGACCGCGGGACGCCGCGTCCCGTTCGGCCCTTCGACGCTCCCGACCACGAGGTACGCGCGCGTCCCGGCGGCGGCCAAGACCGTCCCGTCGAGCGCGAGGTTGTCGCGAAGGTGGACGGCGACGACGTCGCCTTCGTGCCGCCCCGGCTCGAGCGGGGCGTCCGTGATGAAGACGACCGCCGTCCCGGCCGGGAGCACGTGCTCCCGTTGGGACTGAGCGGTCGCCCACGTCGCGCACAGAAGAAGGAAGGCCGCCGCGACGACGGCCGTCCGGCGGATGCCGGGCATGGTCACCCTGAGCTTGTCGAAGGGCGCCTAGCTGGCTTTCTTCTCCGCCTCGGCGGCTTCCGCGGCCGCCTTCTTACCCTGCTCGATCAGCGCTTTGACCTTCTGGCCGCCCTTCTGACCGATCGTCTCGTAGAACTCGGGGCCGTAGCGGTCGCGCGTCGCCTCGCCGCCCTTTTTGCCGCCCTTCTTGCCGATGGCCTCGTAGAAGGCGTGGCCGTGGGCTTTCTTGGTGGCTTGGCCGCCCTTGCGCCCGATCATCTCATAGAACTCGGGCCCATATTTTTTCTTGACGGTCTCGCCGCCTTTTTGGCCGGCTTCGCGGACGGACATGCCGCTACCGGTTTTGCGCTCTGGGGTTGACATGTGTGGGGGTGAACCTCGTGGGATGAAAATCGACCTGTCTCAGTAACGTAAGCGAACCCATGAATGTCTTCGGCCGAACGGCGGAACATCTCCAGGTTCGGGCGGTCTTTGCCGGTGCGGCGGTCGCAGCCGCAGGCATCCTCGCGCCTGTTTCCGCTGCTCAGGACGAACAGCCCGGATACCGGCGATTGGTGGAGCTCGAGAGCACCCGGACGTTTTCCGTCGAGCTGACCGCTGCACTGGCGTCACCGGACGCGAGGTTGGCGGGGCGGGCGGCGCTGGCGCTCGGGAGAACCGGAGATCCACGCGCGGCCGGGCCCTTAAGGAACGCGACCGCTGCGCGAGACGTTCCGCTTCGGACTCTCGCTCTGTACGGGTACGGACTGTTGGCCGCTAAGACCCCTCTCGAAAGCAAGTTGGTTGCCGAAAAGCTCCACGATTCGGCCGGAACGGTTCGGATCGCCGCCATCGACGCCGCTTGGCGAGCCAAGTCGGCGAAGAACCCGGGCTCGGCAGGCCTCGCCGGTGATCTTCTTACCCTGCTTGGTCGCGATTCCGACCCGATCGTTCGTGCCAGAGCGGCAACGGCGCTCTCGGCCTGGAACGACGGACCGGCGGCGAAAGCCTTCGCCGCGCGGATCGAGCGTTCCCTTGCTCATGAGACCAATCCGACGGTCCGATGGCACGAGGCCTGGACGCTGCGCCGCGGGTACGCCCTGCTCACCTCGCCGGCGACGCTGCGGGCCGGCTTGGCCGACCGCGACGAGCTGGTGCGGATCCAGTTCGCCGATCTCGCAGGCCGCCGGAAGCAGCTCTCCGCGCTGCGGCCGCTCCAGACGCTGCTGAAAGACCCGTCGTGGCGGGTCCGCGAGCAGGCCTACGAGTCGATCAAGGTGCTCGCCGGGCTGCAGCGGACCGATCACCTCGGCGCGATCCCGGCCGAGATCGCGACCCCCGCGCCGGAGCCCGCGAACACCGAGGCGCCGCTCCCGCGCCCCTCCGGACTCCCCTCGCCGCGCAAGCCGGTCGCCGGCGACGCGCGGCTCGATCTGCCGCTGCTTCCGGCGACGACCGCGCTGATGGACGGCCCGATGCCGGGTCCGCACCCCCGCGTGCGGATCGGGACCACGAAAGGGACGCTCGTCGTGCGGATCTATCCCGAGTGGGCGCCGCTCACCGTCGCGAACTTCCTCAACCTCGTCGACCGCGGCTACTACGACAACCTGCGCTGGTTCAGGATCGTCCCCGACTTCGTGGTGCAGACCGGCGACCCGCACGACGACGGTGAGGGCGACGCGGGCTACATGATCCCGGCCGAGGAGAACCCGCTCGAGCAGCGCTCCGGCGTGATCTCGATGGGCTTGAACTACACCGATCCGCCGGACGCGCACGCGATCCGCGACTCCGCCGGAACGCAGTTCTACATCACGCTCTCGCCGCAGCTCCACCTCGACCGCGACTTCACCGTGTTCGGCGAGGTCGAGAGCGGCTTCTCGACGCTGGGCCGCCTGATCGAACTCGACCGCATGACGCGCGTCGAGCGCCTCCCCGACCGTTAGCGGCGGATGAGCGAGCTCACGGCGAACACGAGGTTCTCCTTGCGCTCGGTGATGCGGCGGTAGAAGTAGCCGGCCCAATGCGTTCCGTACGGAACGTAGACGCGCACGCGATAGCCGTCGGAGACGAGCCGCCGCTGCAGCTCGGGCCGCACGCCGTAGAGCATCTGGAACTCGAACGCGTCGCGCGCGATCCCGCGCTCGCGGACGAACGTCTCGACCGCCGCGACGATCCGCTCGTCGTGCGTCGCGATCCCGGGATAGTTGCCGCGCTCGAGCAGCGCCTCGGCCGAGCGCAGGTAATGCGTGCGGATCGAGGGCATGTCCTTGTACGCGATCTCGGGCGGCTCGTTGTACGCGCCCTTGCACAAGCGGACGCGCGCGTGCAAGCCGATCATCCGCTCGACGTCGGCGGGCGTGCGCTTGAGGTACGCCTGCAGCACCGGGCCGACGTGCTTCGTCTCGGCGTACGCGCGCTCGAAGACGCGCAGCGTCGCATCGGTGACCGAGGAACCTTCCATGTCGATGCGCACGAACGGGTCGCGGTTGTGCGAGGCCGCATCGACGACCGCGCAGAGGTTCGCGAAGGCGTACTCCTCGTCGATCAGCAGGCCCATCGCGGTCAGCTTCACCGAGACGTTGGTGTCGAGGTTCCGCGCGCGGATCGCCGCAAGCAGCTCGAAGTAAGCGTCGCGGGTCCGCTCGGCCTCCGGCTTCGCGACGACGTCCTCGCCCAGGAAGTCGAGCGTCGCCGTCATCCCCTGCGCGTTCAGCGCGGCGACGGCGTCCATCGCCTGGGCGACGGTCTCGCCGGCGATGAAGCGCTTGGCGAGGAAGAAGAACCGCTGCTGGAACCCCGGGGTCTGGATCACGTCGAGGACTGCCACGAATCGAGCGGCTTCGGCATGATCCGCCGCCGCCCTCGGGGTACACTCGCGCGAGGCCCGTCGCCTTAGCACGCTCTTTTCACTCGCACCGTAGGCGAGGGGTGGGAAAGCTGGAACACGGTACTTATGTCCTGGCGAGTCCTGGTCGCCGACGACGACCCGGAAATCTGCATGCTGATCAAGACGATCCTTGCCAAGGGACCGTACGAGATCACGCTGTGCAACGACGCCGAGAGCGCGCTCGTCCACATCCAGCGCGACGAGCCGTACGACATCCTGATCAGCGACTTCATGCTGCCGGGGATCTCGGGGATCGAGCTGATCACGCAGGTGCGCCAGAACGGCGCGACCTCGCGGATGCCGATCGTCATGATCAGCGGCCACAACAACTACGCGATGGACGCGCGCGCGAAGGCGGCCGGCGCGAACGCGTTCCTGAACAAGCCGTTCACGCTCTCGCAGCTCCGCACGACGGTGCACCAGCTCCTGACCGACCCGCTGCACTCGGTCCTCGGCGCGTAACCGGGTTCGTTCCGCGCCGCGGCGAGGCTGACGCGTGACGGTCGGCGCGTTTCTCAAGATCGCGTTCGTCGCGCTCTCGCTCGGGCTCGACGTCTTCGCGGTCTCGGTCGGCGTCGGGATGAAGGGGACCGACCGCGCGGTCAAGATCCGGATCGGCGCGGCGTTCGCGCTCGCCGAGGTCACGATGACCGTGCTCGGCGTGCTGATCGGACAGGCGGCGGGGAAGCTGCTCGGCGACGCGGCCGGATACCTCGGGTTCGCCGCGCTGGTCGGCGTCGGCGGCTACATGATCTACGAAGCGCTCCACGGAACCGAGGAGGGTGGCGGCTTCGACCTCTCGCGCGGCTGGGGGCTCACGCTCGGCGCGCTCTCGATCAGCCTCGACTCGCTGGGGATCGGGTTCTCGATCCTCTACATCGGCGTGCCGCTCGTCTTCAGCCTGGTCTGCATCGGCGTCGCATCGGTGCTCTCGACGACGCTGGGGCTCGCGCTCGGGAAACGGCTCGGCGTCGTCGCCGAGGAGCGCGCCGCGCTGTGGGCGGGGATCGTCCTCGTCCTCACGGGGGTAGCGTTTGCCGCGCTCAAGTTCTTCCACGTCGGCGCCTGAGGCGCTCTACGCGCTCGCGCTGGCGGCCTCGCGCAGCGTGATCGTCGTCGGCACGGCGAAGAACGCGGGGAAGACGACGACGTTCAACGCATTGCGCGAAGTCGCGCGGCGGCGCGGCGTCGCGGTCGCTGTCACGTCGATCGGTCGCGACGGCGAGCCGTCCGACGCGCTCGACGCCGAGCCGAAGCCGCGCGTCCGGCTGGCGCCGGGGACGCTGGTCGCGCTGCCGTCGGGTCTCGTGCCGCGCAGCCCGGCGCTGGTGATCCTGGGCGCCGGCGAAGCGAACGCGGCGCGCCCGAGCGCGTTCGCGAGCGCGCTGGGGAATATCGTGTTCGCGCGCGCGGTGCTGCCGACGGCGTGCGAGATCGGCGGGCCGCCGAGCGCGCGCGCGATGCGCGCGACGATCGCGCGGCTGCGCGCGCTGCACGACGGGCCGGTCTTCGTCGACGGCGCGATCGACCGCGTCGCCGCGCTCGCCGGCGGCGACGACGCGGTGATCGTCGCGACCGGAGCCGCGAGCGGCGCGACGGTAGCGCGCGTCGCGACGGTAGCGGCCGACGCGGTGGCGCGGCTCTCGCTGCCGGGCCGCGATCCGGCGCGCGAGCGCGCGCGGGTGGTGCGGATCGGCGGCGCGCTCGACGTGCGCGACGCGGAAGAGCTGCTCGCGGACGCGCGCGGCGCGACGGTGGTGGTCGAGGATCCGACGCGAATCGCGGTGCGCGGCGCGCTGTTCGCGAAGCTGCGCGAAGCGGTCGATTTGCGCTGCGAGCGCCCGCTGCGCGTCGTCGCGTGCACGACGTCCTCCGCCGGCCGCGACACGACGCTGCCCCCGCGCGAATTGCTCGAAGCGGTCGCGCGCGCGACGGGCTTGCCCGCGTTCGACGTCGTCGCGGATCTGGCGGCGTGAACGTCGATGCGTTGACCGAGGAGCGGATCGGGCTGACGTGGTTGCGTTCCGCGGTGGCGCCGGTCGGCGCGTTCGGGCGCCGTCACGACGAAGCGATCGCGCCGTACGGTCCCGGCGACGAGCCGCGCGCGTTGGCGGAGATCACGGAGGCAGTCGCCGTCGCGCGGCGACTCGACCGCGAAGGCGTCGGTCGCCTGCGCGCCGCGCTGCGTGCGGTGCCGGAACCCGGCGCGATTGTCGCGCGCGCACGAGCCGGGGATCCGCTCGACGACGTCGACTTCTACGAACTCGGCCGCTTCGTCGACGGGCTCGCCGCGCTCGCGCGCGCCTGGGACGCCGCGGGCGGCGACGCGGAACGCCGGCCGCCCACGCTCGAGACGCTGCGCGACCTGCTCGCGCCGGGCCGCAACGGAGCGGAGTTCTACCTCGCCGACGCGTTCGCGCCCGGATTGCGCGCTGCGCGTGAAGCCGTGGCGCAGGCG
>DATHLL010000084.1:0-2569 GCA_035488195.1 Candidatus Elarobacter sp.
GGTGGCTCGGTCTTCCGGGTCGCCTTGCCCGCCGAGCCGGAATCCTTCACCGGGAGCCAATGACCCGTGCCGGGCGGCGGACGTACGATGGCGCCGTGGACGTGTTCCAGTACCGAGCCCTGCGGTGGATCACCGCTGGGCTGGTCGTGTTGGTCCTGTGCATGGCGGCGGTCCTCGGGCCGGTCCGCGCGGGTTCGAACGCGCTCGACGTCGGCGACCAGGTGGTCGTCAACCTGGTCGTCCGCGGCCGCGGGAACGAGATCACCGTCCGGTCCTGGGACCGGCCCAGCGTGCAGGTCGAGTACGCCGACGAGAACGCCCCGGTCGTCGGCCGCCGCAGCGTAACGTTCGGGAACGGCCGCGCCCCGCTGGTCCAGCAGATCCCGCCGCAGCTCTACGCGATGCGCGAGCAGCAGGTCCCCGGGATCGGCGCCGTCCCGGCGCCCGGCGCGCTTCCGCCGGAGGAGTTCCCGTACGCGGAGTTCCGCGGCGGCGCCCATGACGTCGTGCGGGTCGACGCGGCGGAGGGCTCGCGGCTGATCGTCACCGTCCCGGCGAGCACCGGCGTCCTCGCCGTCCGCGCCGGCGGCTCGCAGACGACGATCGAAGGCTACCGAGGTGCGAACCTGTTCGTCTTCCAGAACGCAGGCCGCGTGCAGCTCCTGAACGCGTCGACGACCGCGTTCGTGCAGCTCAACAACGGCGCGGTGTACGCCGCCGACAGCACGTTCGAGCGGCTGCGCGTCCGCGGCGTCACGGCGCACGACGTCTTCGAGCGCTGCCACAGCAAGCAGATCGAGGCGACGAGCGTCTTCGGCGCGATCGTGTACGACGGCGGCGCGTTCGATCCGGGGCTGGCGCGGTTCGAGTCGGAGACCGGGAGCATCGCGCTCGGCGTCACCTCGCCGGTACAGCTCAACGGACGCTCCGGCGAAGGGCACGTCTACACGATGTTCGACCGCCGCGCCGGCGCGAGCGTCGAGCAGCACGGCGACGGCGAGGCGGTCGCGACGGTCGGCGGCGGCGGCCCGCTCGTCAGCGCGATCAGCACGCGCGGCAACGTCTATCTGTACGACGGAACGCTGCTCAGCCGCCGCACGACGAGCGCGGAGTGGCGCACCGTGCACCAGCTCTTCAACGCGCACCGCCGCACGGCCGCGAGCGCGCCGAGCCCGAAGCCGCGCCGCCCCGCCGCGGGCGGCGGCGGCCGGCTGCGCCTTCACTGACCGGCTATAACAGGAACTTCCGCAGCAGCGCGACGTCGAGCTTGAACGTGTGCTGCGGGATCACGGCTTCGACGACGTAGCCGCAGCCGGTGAAGAAGCGCTGCGCTGCGTTGTCGTGAAAGACCGCGACCGTCATCTTGTGGCAGTTGTAGTAGTTCGAGAGCTCCTCGGCGCGCGCGAGCAGCAGCCGCCCGACGCCGTGCCGGCGCTGCGCGGGAAGGACGTAGAGCGCCTCGACGTGACCGAGCGAGGCGGCGATGCGCAGCCGCAGCGCGCCGGCGAGCTGCTCGCCGTCGCGCGCGATCACGTCGTGCGTCTGCTCGTGCCAGATCACGCGGAAGTTCCACAGCTCGGTCCGCCAGTCGCGGTCGTGCGCCTTCCAGAACGCGTCGGTCGCGCCGGGCTGCGCGACCTCGATCTCAAGCGGCATCGTAGACCCAGCCGTCGTACGCGGCGAACGTCTTGATCCCGGTCGCGTCCTCGAGCTCGTAGGCGAGCCGCTTCGGATCGCGCTCGAGCATCCGCGTCCCGAAGTGCGTCATGATTGCGACGCCGGGGCGGATCCCGTCGATCAGCGTGCGCGCGTCGTCGTAGGTGAGGTGGTCGACGTCCATCGAGTCGCGATAGCGCAGCACGTTCATCACCAGCACGTCGGGCCGTTGCGCGCGATAGTCGTCGACGATCGCGTCGAAGTAGCGCGTGCACGGAAGATAGGAAACCCTCGCCTCGGCGGTGCGGAAGTGCAGTCCGTACGCCTCGACCGGATGCTGGAGGCGCAGCGACGCGTGCAGCTCGACGCTGCCGACCGCGAACGGGCCGGCGTTTTCCTCGACGATCCACTCGCGCGGGACGAAGCGGCGCGCGTACGGGAAGACGACCGGCTGCATCGACTCCTCGAGCGCGTCGCGCGGGGCGCACAATGCGCCGCGCGGCCGCCAGCCGCCCTGGCACATCGCCTCGATCATCGCGTTGACGTCGCCGCTGTGGTCGAGGTGCTTGTGCGAGACGACGATCGCGTCGAGCGTCGCCGGATCGCACGGCGGGAGCTGGGTGAGCGCGCGGACGAGCGCGCCCGGCCCCGGGTCGACGTGGATGTTCGTCTCGCCGGCCTGCAGCCAGAACCCGCCCGAGGAGCGGATCTGCTTGGCGACGACCCAGCGCGCGCCGCCGGTACCGAGAAAGCGCAGCGAGACCACGAGGCGCGGTTCGCAGACCGCACCGGCCCTCCCGCCTCCGCGGCCTCGGCACGTTCTTGAGAGGAAAGGCGCGCCTTACCGATAATTTAGGCGCTCCTAAGAGCTATGTTAGGAGACCCTTTGTCTCGACGAGTCGTTGCCGCGGCG
>DATHLL010000085.1:0-5711 GCA_035488195.1 Candidatus Elarobacter sp.
ACGGCGCATCCGCTCGGGAACTTCACCGTCAACCACCTCACCCGCATCGGCGCGGAGCACGGCGTGCTGCGGCTGCGCTACGTGCTCGACCTCGCCGAGATCCCCGCGTTCAGCCTCGATCGCTCGCTCGACGAGCACGGCGCCCCGTCGGCGCAAACGCTGCAGCGCTGGGCCGATGCGCACGCGGCGGCGATCGTCCCGCAGTTGCGCCTCGAGGTCGACGGCCGCAACGTCACCCTGACGCCGCTCGTCGCGTCGGTGCACCCGCGCCCCGGAGCGGGCGGCCTGCCCACACTGTACTTCACCGCGTCGTACACCGCGCCGCTCGGCGGCGGCGCGCACCGCATCGTCTACCACGACGGGACCGAACCTGGACGGCTGGGCTGGAAAGACGTCGTCGCCGGATCGGAGCGCGAGCCGACCGGTGAGCTGCGGTCGTATCCGAGCGCGCTCCTCGGCTCGCCGCGCGACCGCACGGCGATCGCGGCCTCGATCGACGCGTCGGGGCGCATCACCGTCGACCCGAACGCGCCGGCGAACGCCGCCGGCGACACGACGGCATCACCGAGCGGGCCGATCGCGCGCTCCAACGCGCTCTCCGACGTGCTGGCGAAAGGCGCCGGCGATCCGCTGGTCGTGCTCGGCGCGCTGCTGCTCGCGGTCGCGCTCGGCGCGCTGCACGCGCTCGAGCCCGGCCACGGCAAGACGCTGCTCGCCGTCTCGCTGGTCGGCGCGCGCGCGACGCCGCGCCAGGCGGTGATCCTCGCCACCGCGCTGACCGTCGCGCACACCGCCGGCGTCATCGCGCTCGGCGTGATCGTGCTGCTCGCCGCGCGCTGGATCGTCCCCGAGCAGGTGTATCCGTGGATCACCCTCGGCTCGGGTCTGTTCATCACGGTGCTGGGCGCGCGCGCCGTCGCGCGCGAGGTGCGCAGCCGGTTGCCGTACGCGCACCGCCACCCGCACGAGCACGCGCACGCGCATCCCCACGCGCACGACCACGTCCACCTGCCGGGCGAGTACCAGCACGGCGATCATCCGGGCGGCCATACCCACGCGATCCCCGGGAGCACTCCGCTCACGTTCCGCAGCGCGGTGCTCGCCGCTTCGAGCGGGAATCTCGCACCGTGTCCGGCCGCGCTGGTCGTGCTGCTGGCGGCGATCTCGCTGCACCGCGTCGGCTACGGGCTGATGCTGATCGTCGCGTTCAGCGTCGGTCTCGCCGCCGTGCTGACGATCCTCGGGGTCGCAGTCGTGCGCAGCGCCGCGTGGCTCGTCGCGCGGCCCCGCTTCGACCGCGCCGCGCGTCTCGCGCCGCTCGTCACCTCGATCGCGATCGCGACGATCGGCGCGGTGATGATCGGCCAAGGCTTCGCCGAGCAAGGGATCGCGGTCTCCATGCCGATCGTCGTCGCGCTCGTGCTCGCGGCGATCGCGGGCTATGCGTTCGCCTTCCATCAGCACGACGTGCCGACGGAGGCGCACGCGTGATCTGGCCGGCCGCGTTCACCGCCTTCGTGATCGGGATGCGGCACGGCGCCGACCCGGACCACCTCGCCGCGATCGACAACGTGACGCGCAACGCGTACGTGAAAACACCGCTGCTGAGCCGGTTCGTCGGCACGTTTTTCGCCGGCGGGCACACCGTGATGGTGCTCGCGATCTCGGCGCTGGTCGGCCTGCTCGGGACGCGCTTCGCCGCGCACGGCGCGATGATCGAGCGCGTGGGGACGTGGATATCGATCGCCGTGCTGCTGGTCGTCGCGGCGATGAACCTGCGGACGCTGAGAACCGGCGGGGTGGGCGTCGCGGGCGCGAAGACGCGCTTGCTCCCGCGCTCGCTGCGCGAGGGATCGAGCGCGCTGGTCGCGATCCCGATCGGGCTGCTGTTCGGGTTCGGGTTCGAGACATCGAGCCAGCTCGCCGCCTATGCCGTCGCATTCGGCGCCGACGCCGGGATCGCCGGAGCGCTGCTCGTCGGCGCGATGTTCTCGGGCGGGATGATCTGCACCGACACGCTGGACTCGGTGCTCGTGCACCGGCTCATCTCGTACCGCTCCGACCGCCTGCCGCAACTCATGCGCGTCTGGATCGGCTCGGTCACGGCGCTCGCGATCGCAGTCGCGCTCTACGAGACCGCGCAGGTGCTCGGGTGGCGCTCGCCGGTCTCCGATCTGGCGGTCAGCGCGGCGCTGGTCGTCGCGCTCGTCGCCGTGTTCGCGTACGTGTTCGTCCGCACGCGCCGCCCCGCCGCTGCCGTTCTCGCCGCGGCCCGGATCGCCGCACCTTCCGACGGTTCGTAGCGCCAAGCCCAATCCGAAACGGAGTCCGCTGCGTATCATCGGGGACGGACGCCCGAAGCGCTCGTTTCGGACGCGCACCGGCGTTCGTTCATCCTCGAACTCGAGAGGAACCCCGCATGACGTTTCAGCGGATGGTCCTGGCATCGGCGGCAGCGGCCGTGATCGCGGCCGGCGTGCTCTACGCCGCGCATCCGGCGACCAGTTCGGACCACCAGGACACCTACAACCTCGCCCATCGCTCGAACACGTCGGCCGACATCACCGACGTTTTCGTCTTTCCTTCGCCGTCCAATCCGGCGAACGTCGTGTTCGTCATGAACGTCGACCCGCTGATCCCGGCAGGGATGGGGCCGGCGACCTTCTTCGACCCCTCGCTGATGTGGCAGTTCAAGATCTCGCACGGAGCCACGTCGCCGGAAGACCAGGTCATGCAGTTCAGCGTGAACGGCGCGAACGCGAGCCAGACGATCACGATGTACGGCCCGGCGCGGCCGAACGAAGTCGCGACCTCGAACACCTTCGTCGCGCCGTCCGGCACGTTCAACTACAACACCCCGACCCAGCTCGCGAACGGCGTCAAGGTCTTCGCGGGACCGCGCGCCGACCCGTTCTTCTTCGATCTCTTCGCGTTCTTCACGTTCCTCGGCGACCGCAACTACGCGACGCACAGCTCGCAGACCGATCCCGGTCCGGAGACGCAAGGCCCGCTGTACAACGGCGACAACGCCGGCGTCCCGGCGCAGTTCGCGCCCGCGTACGACAAGAGCCGCGATCCGGCCAAGCCGACGTTCAACGGCTTCCCGGCCGGGACGCTCTCCGCCGCGGGCGGCTACGCGTGCGCGACCGATCCGGCGCAGAACACGCTGGCCGATCTCGGCGGCGGCTTCAACGTGCTGACCTTCGTGGTCGAAGTCCCGAAGTCGCTCCTCACCAACGGCTACTCCAGCTCGACGATCCACGTCTGGGCGACCGTCAACTCGCCGACCGGATCATGAGGACGCATGTCATGAAGAGAACGTTCATCGCGCTCGCCGCACTCGCGGCCGGCGGCCTGGGACTCGCCGCCTGCAACGGGAGCTCGACCTCGGTCCCGCCGTTCACGAGCGGCAGCGCGTTCGCGACGCCGCTCCCGACGAACCCCGCGACGCCGTCCGGCTCGTACGTGCAGATCGAGCTGCTCGCGCGGCCGGCGGTCAAAGAGGCGCTCGAGAACTTCAACGACCACAAGACGACGAACGCCGTCGAGCCGTACGCCGGCGCGCCGGCCGACCCGCTCTTCGCGGAGATCAAGTCGACCGAGGACACGCTGCGCCCGCCGAACGCGGCGCTCGGGACGGACTACGGCGCCGCGCTGCAGTCGGTGCTGTATCCGAACGAGCTGACGGTCAACCTCGCCAGCACCTCCAACGCCTCGTACCTCGGCGTCGAGACGGGCGGCGCGACCGGCGGCACGTTCGGCGGCCGCGACCTCGGCGACGACGTGATCGGCATCAGCCTGGGGGCGCTGTTCGGAAACACGCTCGCGAAGCTCGGCGTGCAGAAGGACGACGGCGAGGAGAACGCCTGCATCAGCCAGCAGAACACGGCGCAGCGCGCGAGCCAGGCGAAGATCGCGGCGTTCCCGTACCTCTCGCCGCCGCACTAGGAGATCACGGCGTGAACGTCGCCAGGACGGCGGTGGCGTGCGCGGCGGCCGCGATCGCGCTCGGTGCGATCGCGGCCTGGCCCGCGTACGTTCGCGGAGCGGCGAGCGCGGCGCGCGCCTCGTCGCTCCCGACGCCGGCGCCGGTCGCTCGAGACTACCTGAACCGCGATCGGATCGTCGCGTTCTGGGAACGCGCCGAGAGCGAGCGCCATCGCGGCGATTTCCTCAGCCCGCAGCACCTTTCGGCGGAGTACATGCAGCGGTATCGCGAGCGCGGCGACGTCGGGGACGTCCTGCGCGCGATGCGCGCGGCGAACGAGGCGCGGCGGGCGCAACGGTTCCCCGATCCGGGCGCCGAGGTCGCGCTCGGATCGGCGCTCGTTGCACTGCACCGCTTTCGCGACGCGCTCGCCGTCACGAAGCATCTCGAGCGGCTCGTCCCCGGCGACCCCGCCATGGCGGTGCGCGAGGCCTCGATCGATCTCGAGCTCGGCCGGTACGACGATGCGCGGCGCATCGTCGGCCGTCTCGCGCACGACGATGCCCGGCGACCGGACCGCGACGACGCCGTCGCGGCCGGCACGCTGATCGCGCGCTACGACGAGCTCACCGGCCATCTCGCGCGCGCTCGCGAGCGGTTCGCGCGCGCGACGGCGTACGCGAACGCGCGGTTCGACGCACCGGCCCAGGAGCGCGCGTGGTTCTGGTTCCGCACGGGCGAACTCGCGTTCGAGGCCGGCGACACGGACGCCGCGATCGGCGCGGAGCGCGAGTCGCTGCGGACGTTTCCGGAGTACTCCGAGGCGAACCGCATGCTGGCGCGCATCACCTGCTCGCTGCACCGCTGGCGTGAATGCCTCGACGCGGCGAGCGCGTCGGCGCGCGTCGTTCCGTATCCCGAGGTGCTGGGCTACGAAGCCGACGCGCAGCGCGCGCTGGGCGACGCCGAAGAAGCCGCGCGGACCGAGGACACGATCGAGACGGTCGAGCGCATCGGCAACGCCGAGCGCATCTCGGACCGGCTGCTCGCCGTCTACTACGCGGAGCACGGGAAACGCCTCGACGACGCCTACCGGATCGCGCGGCGCGAGCTTGCGGTCCGCGACGACGTCTTCACCGAGGACACGCTCGCGTGGTGCGCCGCGATGGACGGCCGCTGGCCCGAAGCGCGCCGCCGGATCGCCGCCGCGCTGCGTTTCGATACCGAAAATTCGCTGCTGCAGTACCACGCCGGGGTGATCGCGCAGCATTTCGGCGACCGCGAGACGGCGAAACGCCGGCTGGAGCGAGCGCTCGCGCTCAACCCGAGCTTCCATCCCGCGTACGCGGACGACGCCCGAGCGCGCCTCGCCCGGTTGTAGCGGCTAGGTCCCGGTCCACTCCGGGCGGCGCTTGTCGAGAAACGCGGTGAGCCCTTCGCGGAAGTCACGGCTGCCGTAGCAGAGCCGGATCAGATCCTCGTCGTCCGGATGCGCCGCGGTCGCGCGCAGCCGCCGCGCCATCTCCTTGCTGGCGCGGAGCGTCAGCGGCGCGAGGCCTGCTATCTGCTCGGCGAGCTGCTGCGCGCGCGCGTGCAGCGCCTCGCCGCTCGGCGCGATCTCGGTGAGGAATCCGGCGCGCAGCGCGTCCTCGGCGCCGAGCAGCGCTCCGGTGAGCAGCAGCGCCTTCACGCGGTCGAGGCCGATCAGCTCCGCGACGCGCGCGACGTTGCGCAGCGAGATGCAGTTGCCGAGCGTGCGCGCGATCGGGACGCCGATCCGCGC
>DATHLL010000086.1:0-5077 GCA_035488195.1 Candidatus Elarobacter sp.
CTCCGCCGGCGGTTTCGGCGCCGGTTTCCTCGGCCGGAACATCTCGAGCATCCGCTCGGTGACGGTGTAGCCGCCGAAGACGTTCAGCGAGGCCAGCAAGACCAGGAAGAAGCCGACGATCGAGCCGCCGATCCCGGCGTACGGCGTGTCGGCGGTTCCGGCGACCAGGATCGCGCCGACCAGCACGATCCCGTGGATCGCGTTCGTCGCCGACATCAGCGGCGTGTGCAGCGTCGTCGGCACCTTCGAGATGACCTCGAAGCCGACGAACACCGCGAGGATGAAGACGGTCAGCTCGGCGAGCAGGTGGGCGGAGATCACGCGGCCCCTCCGGTGAGCGCGGCGCGCGTCGGTCCGTGCACGATCTCGCCGTCGCGCGAGATCGTCGTTCCGGCGACGATCTCGTCGGCGGGATCGAGCGCCAGCGCGCCGTCCTTGGTGACGTAGTCCAACAGCGATTGCACGTTGCGCGCGTACAGGCGGCTCGCGTCGTACGGCAGCGTCGAAGGCAGGTTCAGCAGCCCGACGATCGTCACGCCGTTCTCGGTGGTGACGACCTCGCCGGGCTTCGTCCCTTCGACGTTCCCGCCGGTCTCGGCGGCGAGGTCGACGATCACGCTGCCGGGCGCCATCGCGGCGACCGCCTCGCTCGTGACCAGGATCGGCGCGCGTTTCCCCGGGATCGCGGCGGTCGTGACGACGACGTCGCTCCCGCCGATCGCCTTCACCATCGCGGCGCGCTGCTTCGCGAGCGCCTCGGCGGAGAGCTCTTTCGCGTAGCCGCCCTGCCCTTCGCCGCTCTCGCCGACGTCGATGTCGAGGAACTTCGCGCCGAGCGACTTCACCTGCTCGGCGACGACCGCGCGCGTGTCGTACGCGGTGACGACCGCGCCGAGCCGGCGCGCCGTCGCGATCGCCTGCAGCCCCGCGACGCCGGCGCCGATGATCAGCGCCTTCGCGGGCTTCACCGTTCCGGCGGCCGTCGTGAGCATCGGGAAGAACTTCGGCAGGTGCGTCGCCGCGAGCAGCACCGCTTTGTAACCGCCGATGTTCGCTTGCGAGCTGAGCGCGTCCATCGCTTGCGCCTTGGTCGTGCGCGGGATCGCGTCCATCGAGAGCGCGGTGATCCCGCGCTGCGCGTAGCGCTCGACCGAGCGCGGGTCGCCGAGCGGCGCGAGGAAACCGATCAGCGCCGCGTCGCGCGGGATCCCGTCGAGCTCCTCGTCCGACGGTTTCGCGACGCGCACGACGACGTCGGCGCCCTCGTACGCGACCCGCGTGTCGGGGGCGATCGTCGCGCCGGCCGCTTCGTAGGCCGCGTCGGGATAGCCGGCGCTCGTCCCGGCGCCGCGCTCGATCACGACGGCATGCCCGCCCTTGACGAAGCTCGCGACGACCTCGGGAACGAGCGCGACGCGTCGTTCACCGGGCGCGCGTTCCTTCGGGACCGCGATTCTCATGCGACCAATATCGGAGGCCCGGCCTCCGGTCCCTTTCGTGTCCAGCCCTTCGGGCCGGCGGTCAAGCCGGTTTCGTTCCCGAGTACAAGCTCAAGAGCGAACGCCCGTCGTCGAAAGAGAGCGTCCGTTCGTGGCGGAGCGTCAGGCCCGCTCGGCGGATCGCGCCTCGCACGCGCTCGGCTGAATGGCGAAAGACCGGGACGACGACATCTCGCTGGTACCGTCCCTTGATCGTCTGGCGCCGGAACTGGTACCTCTCGTGGAAGTCGGTGATGACGAACGTCCCACCCGGTCGCAGATTGCGATCGACGGCTTCCATAAGGGAGTCGGGCGCCTCGAGGTTGCTGAGCACGCGGGTGCTGAGGACGACATCTGCCGGTACCGATGACCGGTACTGCGCCAGGTCGGCGTGGACGAAGGAGCCCCGCCGTCCGGCTGCCAGGCCGAGCATCCCGGCGCTGGCGTCCACGCCGCAGTAGCGCACGCTTCGCTCCGCGCACGCCCCCGCGTACCGTCCATAACCGCAACCCAGATCGACGACCGATCCCGCGGCCCGGAGGTGATCGACGACGGCCGGAACTTCGACGTCGTCCCAAAGCGAATTCCAGCGCCATTCCCGATATCCGGGTGCGCAGTCGTCGTACGCTTGCACTGTTCGTGACACCGTGCTCATCGCTTCGCCTTCAACCCGTTGACCGTCCGCTGCAAGCTTTGGATGCGCGCGGCTTCGAGCCGCACCGTCCGCGATTCCGCGTCGAGCTTCGACGAAAGAGCGTCTATTTGCCTGCCAAGCCGCTCGGAATAGGCGTTCGCCCCTTCGCGCTTGAGCTCATCGCGCAATTCGGCGACTTCTTTCGTGCTCGCGTCGATCATCAATCCGGTGCGCTTGGCGAACATATCGGAGAACCACGGCTGCACGGTCGCGAGAATGAGCAAGATCGCGAGAAAGGCGGATCCCTCGCGCAAGGTCCGATTCGCCGTCGTGCCGGCCTCCCGGCGCGCGGTTTCCTTGAGCTCTTGACGTATCGCCGCCAAGTTCAAGAACGACTGAGGATGCCGGGACGCCGACTCTGCGAGGGCGTTCCGGTAGCGCATCGGTGAAACCGATTGCGGTTTCGGCCGTACCGGCGCGTGCTCCAGCGTATGAAACGTGAGCTTGGCGATTTCGTCACCCGGCGCCAGATGGATCGTCTCTTTCGAGAAGTTCACGAGCTGACAGCTCAAGGGACCTGCATAGAGCGGCTCGACCAGACTCGCGTTCATCAGGCTCAAGCCCTTCGTCGCCCAGCGGTTGAGTTGCGTGTACATGCCGAGAAGCGTGTCCGTCAGATGAACCCGCTCGGCCAGCATGACGACGACGGCTTCACCGGGCTTGATCGTCCAAATCCGTCGTGAGCTGTTCGGGTCGATGCGTGCCTCCTCGCCCGTCTCCGGCAAGAAGACGGTTTCGGCGTGCAGCAGATAGCTGCAGTTGCTGAGATTCGAGCGGTCGAACGGCTGTATCAAATCCGAACCGCCCACACAGCGGTCCTCGATCTCCTGGTCGTTCAAGATCATGGTCTTCCTCGTCTTGGACGGTGCCCGCTCGTAGCGATGTTCACGTTTCGGCGAGCGTCTCGGGCGCGATCGGCATCGCGGTCGGGAGCGTCTCGCGGCGCCGTTTGCCCAGCCGCAGGATCGGCTGCTCGAAGCCGTACGTCACCAGCGCCGCGACCGCGAGCGCGAGCGGGAGCGCGACGAACTGGAACGCGAGCATCCAACCGGGGTCGTTGTGCGGATCGGCGGTCGCGTAGGGCGGGATGTGGTGCTTGCGCAGCTCGAGCACGATCGGCAGGTGCCAGAGGTAGAGATTGTACGAGATCACGGCGAGGAAGATCAGCAGCGGGTTCGCGAGGACGCGCTGCAGCGCGCGGACGGCGTAGAGCGCGCCGAGGCCCGTCGCGAAGAACGCGAGCGCGAGCAGCGTGCGGTGCTGGACGTTCCACGGTTGCGCCCACTCCTTGTCGTAGCGGTGCGCGTAGCAGTCGCTCAGGAGCAGCCAGAACGCGGCGAACCCGGCGACCATCAGCAGCGAGAACCAGAGCTTGCGCTCGCCGAGCGCCGGGCGCTTCACCGCGATCCACGCGTACGCGAACGCGCACAGCATCCCGGCGGCGAAGAAGTCGAGGTGCGCGGGGAGCTGCGCGAGCCGCTGCTCGAAGTAGTAGTGGTTCGAGAGCAGGCACCAGATTCTCCAGCCGTTCGCGACCGCGACCATCCCGAGCGCCGTGACGAGCGGCATCCGCAAGAACGCGATCGCGAGCAGCGGGAAGAGCAGGTAGAACTGGATCTCGACGCCCAGCGACCACATCGGAACGGTGATGCTCTCGTACGTCGCGGCGAACCAGTTGTGGATGAAGAGCAGGTGGAAGGCGACGTCCCGCAGCGCGTCGTGCCAGCTCGCGTACGCCTGGAAGCCTGTTGCGATCAGCACGGCCATGCAGAGCACGTACGACGGCACGATCTTGAGCCCGCGCCGCAGGTAGAAGTGCTTCCACGACGGCGCGGGGCGGTCGGTGAGCCGCGCATGCGCGAACGGGAGCAGCAGCACGAAGCCGGAGATGAAGAAGAACAGCGGGACGCCGATGAACCCCGCTTCCGGGATCGGCTGCAGCGAGAGGTTGATCCCGGGGATCACGACCGACTGCCACGAGATCCCCCACACGTGCAGCCACACGACCATCACGATCGCGATCCCGCGCAGGCCGTCGATGACCGCGATGCGGCCGTCCTTCATCAGCTCCACGTCAGACGCGCTCCGGCTCCGGCGCGGCGTGCGGCGCGCGGGCGCGGTGCAGCCGCGGCGGGCGGAGCCGCAGCAGCGGGCGCTCGAACCCGTACGTGATCGCGGTCGCGGCGATCAGCATCGCGGGGATCGCGACCAGCCAGTAGAGGAGCTGCCAGGTGCGGTCGTCGTGCGGGTCGGCGGTCGCGTGCGGCGGGACGCCGGCGACCAGCAGCCCGTGCGCGATTCCGGGATGGAACAGGTACAGATCGTACGAGATCAGCGCGAGGAACAGCAGCACCGGGTTCGCGAGCGCGAGCTGCAGGCGGCGCGCGGCGAAGACCGCACCGACCGCGATCGCGAGGCAGACGAGCGCGAGCGCCGAGCGCCACTCGACGACCCAGAGCTGCGGCCACTCGGGATCGTAGCGGTGGTCGTAGCAGTTCTTCGCGAGCAGCCAGAACCCGACGAAGCCGGCGATCATCAGCAGCGAGAACCACACGCGCCGCTCGGCGAGGTGCGGCCGGTGCGCCGCTATCGACGCGCAGATCCACGCGCCCAGCATCCCGGCGGCGAAGAAGTCGACGTAGCCAGGGAGCTGCGCGAGCTTCTGCTCGTAGTAGGTGTGGGGCGAGAGCATGCACCACACGCGCCATGCGTTCGCGACGGCGAACAGCGCGATCGCCGTGAGCAGCGGCCGCCGCACGAACAGCAGCGCGATCAGCGGGAAGAGCGCGTAGAACTGCACCTCGACGGCGAGCGACCACAGCGCGGCGTTGATCGAGCCGTAGGTCGAGGCGAACCAGGTGTGCACGAACAGCAGGTGGATGCCGACGTCCTTCACCGCGCTCGC
>DATHLL010000087.1:0-2291 GCA_035488195.1 Candidatus Elarobacter sp.
GTCCTCGACCGCGGCCCCTCGTTCGACCTCGCCGCCGCGCTCCCCGAGGACGTGCTGAGCGAGAAGGGCCGCGGGCTGTTCATCGTCGCCGCGCTCGGCGAGGATCTGCGCGCCGAGGCGGTTCCCGGCCGCGGGAACCACGTCCGCGTCGGGCTGCCGGTCCGGCGGAAGGCGCGCGCGTGAGCCGCCGCGCTCACGGCCGCGAGCCGGGCGCCGGGGACGGCGAGGGCGTCGGCGTGTACCCCGGCGGGAGCACGAAGACCGGGGTCGCGGTGCGGCGCGGGACCGGCGGGCCGGTGAAGATCGCGCGCGGCGTCGGCGGCGCGGGCTCCGGGGTGAAGTGGGTCGTCGGCGAGACCTGCGGGGCAGCCGGGTCGAACGGGGGGAAGGTCCGCAGCACCCGCTCGCCGTCGAACGCCAGCGAGAGCGTCTTCGTGCCGGCGTCCCAGCCGACGTGCGTCGCGCCGAGGCAGCGCGCGAGCGGCGCCAGCACGAACAGCGGCGGATCGGTCGCCGCGAGCGCGCGCGCGGCGCAGGCGCGCTCGCCGCGCCACGCGGTCAGCGTCCCGTCGGGCGCGCTCTCGACCCGGTCGGCGAAGCGCGCGACCAGCCCCGCCGGCCCGACGACCCGCCCGTCTCTGAGCGATGCCGGAGGAACGCTGGGAACGAACGTGCCGTCCACGAGGACGAGCACCAGCGCGGCGAGCGCGACGGGGAGGTGAACCGATGTCACGGGTGATCCGCGTGTTCCGCGCGGCGGGGCTGCGGTTCTCCGCGGAAGGCGCCGCCTTCATGTCGCAGGCGATCGCGTACACCGCGCTCTTCTCGCTCGTCCCGCTCACGCTGCTCGCCGTCTCGATGATGGCGTTCGTCTACGGGACCGACGAGGGGATGGCGCGCGCGAACGCGGTGATCCAGGCCTACGCGCCCGCGCTCGGCGACCTGCTCTCGACGAACATCGACGCCGTGGTGCGGTTCCGCGGCATCAGCGGGATCATCGGCTTGATCGGGCTGATCTGGTCGGGGAAGAACCTGTTTCAAGCGCTCACGTACGCGCTGAACCGCTCGCTCGGGATCACGCGCTACCGGCACATCGTGTGGGACGTCGCGATCGCGCTCACGCTCGTCCCGTTCGCGGGCGTCGTGCTGATCGCGGCGACCGTGCTCCCCGTCGTCATCACGCTGATCGTGCAGTTCGCCCGCCTCGAATCCCTGCGCTGGGTGCCGCAGATCACCTCGTACGCGACCTCGGCGGCGCTCGTCTTCATCGTCTCGGCGGTGCTGTACGCGTACCTGCCGAACCGGCGGCCGCGCTGGGGCGCGGTCGTCCCCGGCGCGCTGACCTGCGCCGCCGGCTACTCGATCGCGCAGATCGCGTTCGCGGTCTACACGACGTACGCGGCGAACGCGTTCCAGATCTACGGCGCGCTCTCGGCGCTGTTCGTGCTGCTGCTCTGGATGGACCTGATCGGGGTCGTCTTCCTGTTCGGCGCCTTCGTCAGCGCCGCTTGGGAGAAGGACGGCCAGAGCCCGGCGCTGCCGCTCGCCTCGTAAGGGATCGCCCCCGCGCCGCACGAAGCGCGTTTCGTGCGTCGTCTCCTCGCCGTCTGCCTCGTCGCGTTCTTCGGGCTTCCGCTGCTCGCCGCGGCGCCCACCTCGCTGAGCATCAAGCCGAGCGTGATCGTCTACCCGTTCGTCGCGACCGGGAGCTCGGTCGACCGCGAGGCCAGCTCGCGGCTCGCGACGCTGATCGCGACGCAGATGGCGAACACCGGTAAGGTCACCGTCCTGCCGCCTCCGCCGGGGACCGAGCGCAAGGACTACCTGGCGGTGGCGCGCGCGCAGAACGCCGACTACTACGTCTCCGGCTTCATCTCGCCGCTCGGCGCCGGGGTCTCGCTGGTCGAGCAGGTCGTCAGCACGACGACCGGGATCGTCGTCTTCAGCCAGAGCACGCAGATCTCGACCTACGCCGAAGCGGCCGGTCAGGGCGACGACCTCGCGCAGTACATCTCCTCGCACGCGAACCGCGCGCTGGCCGGGATCGGGACGCCGCCGCCGCAGACCTCGCCGACGCCGGCCGCGAGCAACGGTCCGCAGGCGGACCTGACCGGCCTCTTCAACCGCCGCAAGAAAGCCGCGCCGGCGCCGAAGGCGACCGCGAAGCCGACGCCCGCGCCCGCCACCTCCGCGCCGGCCGCCGCGCTGACCAACGTGACCCCGGCGCCCGCCGCCGCGCCCGTCACCGCGGCCGGCGCGGCGAGCGCGGAGACGTACGCGATCGTTCCGGT
>DATHLL010000088.1:0-5240 GCA_035488195.1 Candidatus Elarobacter sp.
GCTGTGCGACCGCGGCCGCTACAACATCGGCTTCGTCAACGACGAGCGCCGCCTCACGATGCCGCTGCTGAAGCAAGATCCTTCGACAGGCTCAGGACAGGCTCCGCAGTGGGTGCAGATCGACTGGGACGACGCGCTCGCGCTCTGGGCCGGCAAGATCAAAGCGGCGATCGCGAGCGGCGGATCGCAGCGGATCGGCGCGCTCGGCGGCGGCCGGCTGCTGAACGAAGAGATCCTGCTCGCGGCGGAGCTGCACCGCGCGCTCGGCGTGGAGAACCTCGATCACCGGGTCGGGATGCAGACCGTCGTCCATCACGACGGCTTCGCGAGCCATGTCGACCTCGAGAACGCGAACACGATCGTCACGCTCGGCCGCCCGCCCTCGCAGCTCGCCCCGGTGCTCGATCTGCGCATCCGCAAGGCCGTTTCGCGGAACGGCGCGCGGCTGATCTCCGTGGGCGACCACTACGCGAACAGCTTCGTTCCGGAGACGCACGTCACGACGGCCGGCGAGCTGAAGAACGCGCTCGGCGAGGACCCGGGGCGCGTCGCGATCGTCTGGGACGGCGTCTTCTACGAAGGCGGTCCGGAGCTGACGGCGCCGCTGCACGATATCGCGGGCGCGACGCATGTCGACCGCTACGTGCTGCCCGAGACGCCGAACGGCCGCGGCGCCGACGCGCTCGGGATGCGCCCGCGCGGGGGCGGCCTCGGCGCGAAGGCGATGCTCGAAGCGGCGCGCGACGGCAAGCTCGACGTGCTCGCGATCTTCGGCGCGAACCCGGTGCTGCACCATCCCGACCGCGCGCTCGCCGAAGCGGCGCTGCGCGCCGCGCCGTTCGTCGTCGTCACCGAGATGTTCCTCACGGAGACGGCGGAGTTCGCCGATCTCGTGCTCCCCGTGTGCAGCGCCTTCGAGAAGAGCGGCACGACGACCGATCTCGCCGGCGACGTGCTGCCGGTCGTCGGCAGCGTCCGCCCGCCGGAGGGGATCGTCGCCGACGGCGACCTCATCGTCGATCTCGCCGAGCGGCTCGGCGTCGAGCTGCCGCTCCCCGACGAGCTCGAAGCGAAGGTTCGCGAGCTCGTCGCTGCGCCGCCGCCGAGTGAGCCGCCGACGCCGATGTACGTTCTAGCGACCGCGAAGGCGGTCGGGGGCGCGCTGCGCGTGATCCCGCAGTCGGCGATCTTCACCGGCGGCGGCACGCTGGCGTTCGACACGACGACCGCCGAGCTGCGCACGCGCCCACGCGCGACGCTGCACCCGAACACCGCGAACGCGCTCGGCCTCGCCGACGGCGACCTCGTCGACGTCAGCGCCGCGACGGGCGGCGCGGCGCTGCGCGACCTCACCGTCGTCGTCGACGAGCGGATCGCCGAGAACGCCGTCGGGCTCGTCGAAGGCCTCGTCGAGGCGCCGCTCAACGCGCTGGGCGTGAACCCCGCGGTGCGCCTCGAGAAGGCGCTGGTGACCGCATGAGCGCCGTTCCGATCTGGCTGATCGTCCTGATCAAGGCGGTCATCGTGCTGTTCGTCGTCATCACGACGTTCGCGTACTCGATGCTCGCCGAGCGCAAGGTGATGGGCTGGATGCAGCTCCGTCCCGGCCCGAACCGCGTCGGACCGTGGGGGCTGCTGCAGCCCGCCGCCGACGCCGTCAAGATGATGTTCAAGGAAGACCTGACGCCGGAGACCGCCGACCCGCTGATCTACCGGCTCGCGCCGTTCATCTCGCTGATCACCGCGATGGGGACGTTCGCGATCATCCCGTTCTCGGCGAACGCCGACGGCACGCTGTGGTCGGTCGGGAACGTCAACGCCGGGATCCTGCTGATCTTCTCGCTGACCTCGATCGGCGTCTACGGGATCTCGCTCGCCGGCTGGGCCTCGGGCTCGAAGTTCCCGCTGCTCGGCTCGGTGCGCTCGACCGCGCAGATGATCTCGTACGAGCTCGCGATGTCGATGTCGGTGATCGGCGTGCTGATCCTCGCCGGCTCGACCGCGCTCGGCGACATCGTCGGCGCGCAGTACCGCCTGTGGTTCATCGTCCCGCAGATCGTCGGCTTCGTGATCTACATCATCACCGCGGTCGCCGAGACGAACCGCGCGCCGTTCGACCTCGTCGAGGCCGAGACGGAGCTGGTCGGCGGCTTCCACACCGAGTACTCGGGGCTGCGCTTCGGGCTGTTCTTCATCGCCGAGTACCTCAACATGATCACGGTCTCGTGCCTGGCGACGCTGCTCTTCCTCGGCGGCTGGAACGGCCCGTTCGGGCTGCCGTCGTTCGGTCTGCTCGGGCTGTTGTGGTTCGTGCTGAAGGCGGGGTTCTTTCTGTTCTTCTACATCTGGCTGCGCTCGACGCTGCCGCGCTTCCGCTACGACCGGCTGATGGACTTCGGGTGGAAGGTGCTCTTGCCGGTCGCGACGCTGAACCTCATCCTGACGGCGGTGGCCGTCGCCGTGTGGCCGCATGCCTGACAATCCGAACGTCACGATCCCCGACCGCCGCAAGAACCTCTTCAACGTCGGCGCGCTGGTCCGCGGGCTCACGACGACGTTCAGCTACATGTTCAAGAAGAAGCCGACGGTCGAGTACCCCTCGGTGAAGAAGCAGCACGCGCCGCGCTTCCACGGGCTGCACGAGCTGCGCCGCTACGCCGACGGCAAGGAGCGCTGCATCGGCTGCGAGCTGTGCGCTATCGCCTGCCCGGCGAACGCGATCACGGTGATCGGCGCGGAGAACTCGCCCGAAGACCGCCGTTCGCCCGGCGAGCGCTTCGCCGCGCGCTACGAGATCGACGAGCTGCGCTGCATCTTCTGCGGGCTGTGCGAGGAGGCGTGCCCGACCGACGCGATCGTGCTCACGCCGCGCTTCGAGATGGCCGACTACCGCCGCGGCGCGCTGGTCTACGCGAAGGACCGGCTCCTGGTCCCGCCCGAGGCCGGCGTCGGAACGCCGCCCGACGAGCGCCCCAACGGGATCCCCGCGGATCTCGGCGGCGTCTTCCGCGCGAAGGACACCGTCGACATCACCGCCGGCTACGAGGCGACGCACCGCGGACACATCCTCAAGACGCAGCGGCAGGGGCTCACCCTTCGACAGGCTCAGGGTGACGTCGTGGAAGAGCGCGGCGGGGTCGTGCGGGCGCGTGACGGGCGGCAGGCTCCGGGAGACGCGGAGTGATCGCGTTCTGGATCCTGGCGGTGCTGATGATCGCGAGCGCCGTGTTCACGGTGACCGCGCGGAAGCCGGTGTACTCGGTCGTCGGGCTGCTGGCGAACTTCGTGTGCCTGGCGGCGATGTATCTCGAGCTGCAGGCCGAGTTCCTCGCGGTGATCCAGATCGTCGTCTACAGCGGCGCGATCCTGATCCTGTTCGTGTTCGTGATCGCGCTGCTCTCGAGCGGCGTGCGGCCGTTCGACGTCGGCCCGAACCGCGCGCGGTTCGTCCTCTATCCGGCGATCGTGCTGGCCGCGCTCGCGTTCGCGGCGATCGCGGTGACGGCGCTGCGAACGCCGGTCGCCGTCGTGCAGCCCGCAGGCGTGACCGGCGCTGCGAACGCGTTCGGCAGCGTCGGCGACTTCGGCGTCGCGCTGTTCACGACGAACCTGCTGCCCTTCGAGGTCACGGCGTTCATCCTCATGGTCGCGGTGATCGGCGTCGTCCTGATCGCCGGCGACGACGACGCGGTCACCGGCAGCCGCCGCAAGAGACGCCGCCCCGGCCGGCGCGAGTCGATCGTGAAAAGCCCCAACGTCACCCTGAGCCTGCCGAAGGGTGAGCCACGGCCGTGAGCATCGCGCCGGACAACTTCATCGCGCTGAGCGCGGTCCTGTTCTTCATCGGCGTCGCGGGCGTCGTCACCCGGCGCAACCCGCTGATCATGCTGATGTCGATCGAGCTGCTGTTCAACGCCGCGAACCTCGCGCTGGTCACGTACGCGCGCGCCTGGGCGAACAACGCCGGGCACATCTTCGCCTTCCTGGTGATCACCGTCGCCGCCGCCGAGGCGGCGATCGGCCTCGCGATCGTGGCCGTCACCTTCCGCCGCACGCCGTTCGTCGACGTCGACGAAGTCTCGGCGCTCAAGGGCTGACCGTTCTCATGCTGCTCTACTTCGTCTGGCTCTTGCCGCTTTTCGGCGCCGTGCTGCTGTGGGCGCTCGGCCCGCAGCTCCGCTCGTGGGCGGGGCCGATCGGCTCGGCGCTCGTCGGCGTCTCGTTCGTCGCGACCGTCACGCTGTGGAACGACGCGACCGCCGCCGGCGCGCTGCACGCGCCGCTCGTCACCTGGCTCCCCGGCTGGAGCTTCGGGCTCCAGCTCGACAAGCTCTCGCTGATCTGGTCGCTGATCATCACCGGCGTCGGGTTCTTGATCCACGTCTACTCGATCGGCTACATGGACGGCGACCGCGCCTTCGCGCGCTTCTTCGCGTACATGAACTTCTTCGTGTTCGCGATGATGACGCTGGTGCTCAGCGACAACGTGATCGGGCTGCTCGTCGGGTGGGGTCTGGTCGGGCTCGCGTCCTACTTCCTGATCGGGTTCTGGTTCGAGCGGCCCTCGGCCGTCGCGGCGGCGCGCAAGGCGTTCGTCATGAACGTCGTCGGCGACGTCGGAATCATGTTCGCGATCTTCTACGTCGTCGCGAAGATCGGCTCGATCGGGTACGCCGACGTCTTCGCGCACTTCTCGACCGCGTTCACCCCGCGCGAGCTGTTCCTCGTCTGCCTCGGGCTGTTCATCGGCTGCGCGGCGAAGTCGGCGCAGATCCCGCTGCACACCTGGCTCCCCGACGCGATGGAAGGCCCGACCCCGGTCAGCGCGCTGATCCATGCCGCGACGATGGTGACGGCCGGCGTCTATCTCGTCGCGCGCTTCGCCCCGCTGTGGTCGGCCTCGGCCGACGCGCGCGAACTGGTCGGCGCGATCGGCGGGCTGACCGCACTGGCCGGCGCGATCCTCGGCTGCGCGCAGTGGGACATCAAGCGGATCCTAGCCTACTCGACGATGTCGCAGATCGGCTACATGATCATGGGCGTCGGCATCGGCGCGTACGACGCGGGCGTCTTCCACTTCCTGACCCACGCGTTCTTCAAGGCGCAGCTCTTCCTCGGCGCCGGGATCGTGATCCACAACCTGCACATGGAGCAGGACGTGCGCCTGATGGGCGGGCTGCGGCGGCGGATGCCGTTCGCCTTCGTCGCGATGCTGATCGGGGTTCTGGCGATCTGCGGGA
>DATHLL010000089.1:0-4056 GCA_035488195.1 Candidatus Elarobacter sp.
GAGCGCAGTCCCGGAAGAGAGCGACGTCTATGTCACGGACGTCGACACGCCGGATCGTTGGGCGGAGGCCGAGGCGCGCGCTACGCGAGCCCTTCGCTGAATGGCAGGCGCCGCACGCGCTTGCCGGTCGCCTTGAAGATCGCGTTCGCGATCGCCGGGGCGATCGGCGGCGTCCCGAGCTCGCCGATCCCACTCGGCTTCTCGGTGCTCTTCACGATGTGGGTCTCGATGACCGGCGCGTCCTTCATGCGCAGGACGGTGTAGTCGTAGAAGTTGTTCTGGTCGACCTTGCCGTCGGTGAAGGTGATCTTCGCCGTCATCGCCATCGCGATGCCGTAGTTGATCGCGCCTTCGAGCTGCGCCGCGACGATGTCCGGATGGACGACGACGCCGCAGTCGGCCGCCATCACGGCGCGGTGCACGGTGACGTCCTTGCCGTTCACGGTCACCTCGGCGACGAGCGCGCCGAGGCTCCCGCCCCAGTCGCAGAGCGCGATCCCTTGCGAGGCGCCCGGCGCCTTCGGGTGTCCCCAGCCGGCGCGGTCGGCCGCCATCTGCAGCACGCTGCGCGCACGCGCGCCTTTCTTCGGATCGAGCAGTGCGAGCCGGAACGCGAGCGGATCCTTCCCGGCCTGGTGCGCGAGCTCGTCGACGAACGACTCGGTGACGAACGTGTTCCAGTTCGCGCCCGGCGCGCGCATGAAGCCGACCGGGACGCCCGGCTCGAAGTCCGCGTACGTCGTGCGAGCGTTCGGGAACGCGTAGAACGCCGGCGTGACCGAGTCGACGGCGCTGAAGTCGACGCCTTTCTGGAACATCGGCGGCGCCCAGCGCTTCACGATCGACGGCGAGGCGACGCGGTGCTCCCAGGCGACGACGCGGCCGCCGCCGCCGAGCTTCGCGCGCACGACGTTCACGCTCATCGGGCGGTAGAAGTCGTTCTTCATGTCGTCTTCGCGCCGCCACGTCACCTTGACCGGTTTCTTGACGGCCTTCGAGATCTCGACCGCGTCGACGACGTAGTCGGGATCGAGCCGGCGGCCGAACCCGCCGCCGACGAACGTCGTGTGGATCGTGACCTTGCTCGCGGGGAACCCGGTGATCTTCATCGCGGCGTCGCGCGAGCGCGTCTGCACCTGGGTCGGCGCCCACACCTCGACGGCGTCCTCGCGCACGTCGGCGGTCGCGTTCATCGGCTCCATCGCCGCGTGCGCGAGGAACGGTCCGTAGTAGACCGCTTCGACGCTCGTCCCGGACGCGCCGTCGACGTCGCCGTGCTGCCCCGCGACGACACCGGTGGTGCGCGCGAGCTTCTCCGCGTCGGCGAACATCTTCGCGGTCGAGATGTGCGCCGCCGGGCCGTCGTTCTTCCACGTTGCGTTGAGCGCGTCGCGGCCGTGCATCGCGGCGTAGGTGTTCGTCGCGACCACCGCGACGCCGCTGGAGATCTTCACCACGTCGAGGACGCCCTTCACCTTGCGCGCGGCAGCGTCGTCGAGCGTCGCGACGGTCCCGCCGAAGGTCGGCGCCTTCAGCACGTTCGCGTAGACCATCCCGGGGACGACGACGTCGATCCCGTAGACCGCCTTCGCGCGCACCTTCGCGTCGAGATCGAGCCGCTTCGGCGAGGTGCCGATCAGCGTGAACTTCGAGGCGTCCTTGAGCTGCACGTGCGCGGGCGGCTTCTCCGCCGAGGCGGCGACGGCGAGATCGGCGTACGCGGCGCTGCGGTTCGAGGCCGCGTGGAGCACCTGCCCGTCCTTCGTCGTGCACGTCGCGGGATCGACGTTCCACTGCTTCGCGGCGGCGGCGATCAGCATCGCGCGCGCGGCCGCGCCGGCGCCGCGCATGATCGGGTACATGTCCTGGATGCTGGTGCTGCCGCCGGTCGTCTGGTCCTTGAAGACCGGATCGATGTACGCGTCTTCCGCCGGTGCGAATTGCACGCGCACCCGGTCGAACGGAAGATCGAGCTCTTCCGCGACCAGCATCGGAAGGCCGGTGTAGACGCCTTGCCCGAGCTCGCTCTTGTTGATCAGCACGGCCACGGTGCCGTCGGTGCGGACGTGCACCCACGCGTTCGGCGCGAATGTGACGCTCGGCTCGGGCGAGGGCTGAAGGTCCGGGACGCTGGTCGGACCGCGCTGGCACGCGGCGAGCGCGAGGCCGGCGCCGAACGCTGCCGTGGTGCGGAGAAAGAGATCGCGGCGCATCAGGAGAGCTCGCCCGCGCGCTTGATCGCGGCCTTGATCCGCGGATAGGTGCCGCAGCGGCAGATGTTACCGCTCATCGCGGCGTCGATGTCCGCGTCGCTCGGCGCCTTGCTCTTCGCGAGCAGCGCGGCGGCCGACATCATCTGTCCCGACTGGCAGTAGCCGCACTGCGGAACCGCGTGCTCGACCCACGCGCGCTGCACGGGATGCGAGCCGTCCGGCGAGAGCCCCTCGACCGTCGTGATCTGCTTGCCGTTCGCCTGCGAGACCGCGGTCACGCACGAGCGCGTCGGCTGCCCGTCGAGGTGGACCGTGCACGCGCCGCACTGCGCGACGCCGCAGCCGAACTTCGTGCCGGTCATCCCGACGACGTCGCGGATCACCCACAGCAGGGGCATGTCGTCCGGGACGTCGACGTCGTGCGAGGTTCCGTTGATGGTGAGCGTTGCCAAGGCGGGCGATCCTCCTGTCTTCGCGGGGACCGCCCGAGGCGTTACGCGGTTGCGGCCGCCATCCCCGCCGCGGGGCCGTCGTCGAGCCGCAGCGTCAGACACTTGGCGCTTCCGCCCGCTTTGAGGAACTCGCTCAGCTCGGTGCGGAAAACGCGGTAACCGGCGTCATGCAGCCGCTCGCGCAAGCGCCGCGAGCAGTCGTGCATGATCACCGCGTCGCCGATCTCCACCGCGTTGCACGCGAAGCGCAGCGCGTCGTCGACCGAGACCTCGATCAGGTAGCCGGGCTCGACCGCACGGCGCAGCAGCGTCTGCGCGTGCGGCGAGAAGGCGTCCATGTAGGCGAGCACATGTCCGCTCGCGAGCGGGCAGAGCGCGGTGTCGAGGTGGTAGAAACGCTCGTCGACCAGCAGCAGCGGCAGCACGCGGCAGCCGACGATCTCCTGGAGCTGCAGCGTCGCGCCGCGTTCGGTGCGCCAGCCGTAGCCGGCGTAGAGCAGCGGGCGGACGCGGTCGAACAGCGCGTCGCCGGCGCCCTCGAAGTAGGTCTGCCGCAGGAAGGTCGTCGCGAAGCCGGCGCGCGCGAGCGCCGCTCGGTAGACCGGCTGCTCGCGGCGCCGCTCCGCATGCCGAAAGCTCGACACGATCGCCAAGTTGCCGACGATCAGCGCGGCATTCGCGGTGAAGACGATGTCGGGCGTCTGCGCGTGCGGCTCGATCTCGAGCAGCTCGGCGTCGCCGACGCAGCGCACGAGCTCGGCGAAGCGTTCCCATTGCCGCTGCGCGTCCGGCGCGGCGTCGCCGACGTGCCGGGTCATCCAGGGATTGATCGCGTACCGGACGGCGTACCGGCCGGGCGGGCAGACCATGAGCCTCGTCGCCATGATGGACCGATCCTATCGCAGCGCGGCCCGGCCGTCGTTCGACAAACGGTGCGCCCTGCGGGGATGACGTGCGCCGGTGGTGGGTACGCGGCCCTCATGGAACGCGACACGAACGTCGAGCAGCAGGGGGACTACAAGAACGCCCTCCCCTCGGAAGTGACGGACCATCCGGACTCCGGGATGCCGCGCCAGCTCCGCACCCAGGCCGACGACGAAGAGCCGCTCAGCCGCGCCGAAGCGGACGTGAGCGGCATCTCGCAGACGCCCCAAGTCGTCTACGCCGACACCGACGAAGACCAGAACCGCGAAGACCGTCTCGACGCCCACCGCGCCGGCCCGGACGGACACGTCTGAGCGACACTCGGTCTACACGTCGACGTAGATGTCGTCGTCTTCTACGCGGGCGGTGTACGTCGGGAGCGGGATGACGGCCGGAAGGGTCAGTGCGGCGCCGGTGGCGACGTCGAAGAGCGCGCCGTGGCGCGGGCACATGATCTTGCAGTCGAA
>DATHLL010000090.1:0-2011 GCA_035488195.1 Candidatus Elarobacter sp.
TCGCCGATTCCTTTCGCGGGCTTCCGGCACCGAATCCCGAGCGCTATCCGCGCGACGCGGGTCTCGATCTGAGCGGGTTCCGTCCCCTGGCGGTCTCGGCGGAGACGGTGCGCGAGAACGTCCGCGCCGTCGGCCTGCTCGACGAGCGCATGCGGTTCGTCGAAGGCTGGTTCTCCGAGACGCTGTCGCACATCGAGGCGCGCGCGTTCGCGGTGATCCGTCTCGACGGGGATCTCTACGAATCGACGACCGACGCGCTCGTCGCGCTGTACCCGAAGCTCAGCCCGGGCGGATACCTGATCGTCGACGACTACGGCTGTTTCGAGGCGTGCCGTGCGGCGGTGCACGATTACCGCGACACGCACGGCATCTGCGAACCGATCGTCCCGATCGACTGGACCGGCGCGTACTGGCGCAAAGCCCCCTGACCGGTCCCCGCGCCAGGACCGGGACACCGGGGACGTGAATGGTGGTCGGTCGTTTCCGGGGGATTAGCTCAGTTGGTAGAGCACCTGCATGGCATGCAGGGGGTCAGGAGTTCGAGTCTCCTATCCTCCACCACGTCGCCGAAACGGCTCGCCCGCCCCAGCGGGCTTTTTTATCGGGAACGCAACGCCAGTGCTAACTTCCGGAAAAGCACCTTGCTCCCGCTCCCTCGCTTGCGCTACGGTCATGATCCGGGTGGAGCCGAGGGAGACGTAGCAGGCAATGGAAGCGCCCGTTCAAGACCGGGTCGATTTCGACCATTTCGTGGATGATCTCGAGGTTCTGATCCCGATGCTGCTTCCGGGCGTGCGGCTGGTGCACGAAGCGGCGGGGTTGACCCTCACGCGCGGCCGGTCCGACATCAGCGTTCAGCGCTTGTCCTGGTCGACGTGCGCGATCGTGATGCGCTTCGACGGGACGCGCGTGCTCAGCGCGACCTCGGATCTGGCGCCGGCCTCGATCGCCGACCTGCGCGCCGACATGATCGGCTTTCTCTGCGGAGCGCCGCTGCGCTCGTTCTCGATCTGGCCGCGCACCGGGCCGAAGCCCGAGCTGAAGTCGCGCCGCCGCGCGCGCCGGCCGGAGTTCCGCCTCGCGTCCTGGTGGTCGCGGGACCGCCACGAGCCGACGGCGTAACGTTCCCCTCGCGGAGGACGCCGGGCCGTCGCGGCGCGCAAGCGCCGAGGAACGTCCGGGCTCCATCGGGCAAGGTGCAGGATAACGTCCTGTCGGGGCGACTCGAAGGAAAGTACCACAGAAACATACCGGAAGGTTCGGACGGCGGTAGCCGGCCGAATCGTCTAAGGGTGAAATCGTGCGGTAAGAGCGCACGGCGCACCGCGGTGACGCGGGCGCGGGCAAACCCCACCTGGAGCAAGACCGCTCGATACGTCCGTGAGGACGCCGCCGGCCCGGCGGATCGAGCAACGTCGCACCGAGGCCGTCCGTGAGGGCGGTCCCAGAGAGATGACGGCCACGGCCTCTTCGGAGGCTTGGACAGAATCCGGCGTACAGGCGTCCTCCGCGCCTCTCGCAACTTGCAAGCACGGCGCTCGGTCTAGGCGAATGATGGCGACCGTGGTGCATTTCAGCAAGGACATGACCGTCGAGCAAGCGTTCAAGACGCACGCCGGCGCGAAGCGCGTGTTCGCGCGCTTCCATCTCGGCGGCTGCTCGCATTGTTCGATCAGCGAGACCGAGACGATCGAGCAGGTCAGCGAAGGCTACGGCATCCCGCTGAACGCGCTCATGAACGATCTCGAGAAGCTCTTCGAGCAGCCCGCGCTCGACGTCGGCGACACGGTCCGGCTCCCCGACGAGATCCGCGCGAAGATCCCGCAGCTCGCGAACGTCCCCGAGTTCGGCAAGGTCACGGACCTGGCCGCCGGCGCCTACACCGTGGTGTTCGGCGAGGTTCGCCTGCAAGGGCTCGCCGAGGACTTCGTCAAGGTCCCCGTCGCCGTCTGAGAAAGGCCGCCCACCGGGCGGCTTTTCTACAGGGGTTTGCGGTCGGCGAAGCTTTCGT
>DATHLL010000091.1:0-4074 GCA_035488195.1 Candidatus Elarobacter sp.
TGCGCGAGGCGCTCGGGCTCACCGGGACGCACGTCGGCTGCGACACGTCGAGCTGCGGCGTCTGCGTCGTCGTCCTCGACGGCGAGCGCGCCGTGAAGTCGTGCACGATGTTCGCCGTCCAAGCCGACGGCCACGAGATCACGACGGTCGAAGGGCTGGCGCAAGGCGGGAAGCTGCACCCGCTCCAGCAGGCGTTCTGGGACTGCCACGGCCTGCAGTGCGGCTACTGCACGCCCGGCATGCTGATGACGTCGCTCGTGCTGCTGAAGAACGAGCCGCAGCCCGACGAGGCGGCGATCCGCGACGCGCTCTCGGGAAATCTCTGCCGGTGCACCGGCTACAACAACATCGTGAAGGCGGTGCAGCAGGCCGCCGGCGAGCTCGCGGGCGCGAGCGCCGCCGCGTCCGCGCCCGAGCCCGAACGCGAAGCCGTGGCGACCTGAGGACCAACGATGAGCACGACGATCGAACCCCAGTCCGAGAAGCACGCGATGGGCGTGCGGATGAAGCGCAAGGAAGACCCGCGCTTCATCCAAGGCCGCGGCCGCTACATCGACGACATCGTCCTCCCGCGGATGCTCTACCTCTCGATCGTGCACAGCCAGTATCCGCACGCGCGCATCGTGAAGATCGACAAGACGGCGGCGCTCGCCTCGCCCGGCGTCGTCGCGGTGCTGACCGGCGAGGATCTCGCCGCGCACGGGCTGGCGTGGATCCCGACCTTCCACGGCTACGACAAGCAGATGGTGCTCGCGGTCGGGAAGGCGCTCTACCAGTATCAGGAGGTCGCCGGCGTGATCGCGACCTCGCGAGAGGCGGCGCAGGACGGCGCCGAGCTGGTCGACGTCGAGTACGAGCCGCTCGATCCGGTGATCTCGCCGTTCGAGGCGATGAAGGACGAGAACCTGATCCGCGACGACCGCGAGGCGAAGACGAACCACATCTATCACTGGGAGGTCGGGAAGCGCGACGAGACCGACGCCGCGCTCGCGTCCGCGGACGTGCACGTGAAGCAGCGCGTCTACTTCCAGCGCTGCCATCCCGCGCCGCTCGAGCCGTGCGGCGGGATCGCCGACATGGACGGCGCGACCGGCCGGCTCACGCTCTACATGACCTCGCAGGCGCCGCACGCGCACCGCACCGTCGTCTCGCTGGTCACCGGGATACCGGAAGACAAGATCCATGTGATCTCGCCCGACATCGGCGGCGGCTTCGGCAACAAGGTCCCGGTCTACGCGGGCTACGTCGTCGCCGCGGCGGCCTCGGTCGTCCTCGGCGTCCCCGTCAAGTGGATCGAGACGCGCACCGAGAACCTCACCACGACCGGGTTCGCGCGCGACTACCACATGGACGTCGAGCTCGGCGCGACCAAAGACGGCAAGGTCACGGCGCTCAAGGTGAAGACCGTCGCCGACCACGGCGCGTTCGACGCCGCCGCCGACCCGACGAAGTATCCGGCCGGACTGTTCGGGATCGTCACCGGCGCGTACGACTTCCCGACTGCGTTCACCGAGCTGGACGCGTACTTCACGAACAAGGCGCCGGGCGGGATCGCGTACCGCTGCTCGTTCCGCGTCACCGAAGCCTCGTACGCGATCGAGCGCGGGATGGACATCCTGGCGCGGAAGATCGGCCTGGACTCCGCCGAGCTGCGGCAGCGGAACTTCATCAAGAAGGAGCAGTTCCCGTACCCGTCGCCGCTGGGCTTCGTCTACGACAGCGGCGACTACGCGACGACGCTGAACAAGGCGCTCGACACGATCGGCTACACCGAGCTGCGCAAGGAACAGGCGGAGAAGCGCGCGCGCGGCGAGCTGATGGGGATCGGGATCTCGACGTTCACCGAAGTCGTCGGCGCCGGGCCCAGCAAGCACTTCGACATCATGGGTATCAAGATGTTCGACAGCGCGGAGATCCGCGTGCACCCGACCGGGTCCGCGATCCTGCGCGCGGGGACGAACTCGCAGGGCCAGGGCCACGAGACGACGTGGGCGCAGATCGCCGCCGAAGAGCTCGGCCTCGACCCGCAGAACATCATGGTCGAGGAAGGCGACACCGACACCGCGCCCTACGGGCTCGGCACGTACGCGAGCCGCAGCACGCCGGTCGCCGGCGCAGCGATCGCGATGGCGGCGCGGCGCATCCGCGAGAAGGCGAAGAAGATCGCCGCGCACCTGCTCGAGGCGTCGGAAGACGACGTCGAGTGGGCCGACTACAAGTTCCGCGTCAAGGGCGTCCCCGACAACGCGGTGACGATGCAGCAGATCGCGTTCGCCGCGTACACCAACCCCGCGCCGGACAGCGAGCCGGGGCTGGAGGCGACCTACTACTACGACCCGCCGAACCTGACGTTCCCCTACGGCGCGTACATCGCCGTCGTCGACGTCGACAAGGAGACGGGCTTCGTGAAGGTGCGCCGATTCCTCGCGATCGACGACTGCGGGACGGTGATCAACCCGATGGTCGTCGAGGGCCAGATCCACGGCGGGCTCACCGAAGGGTTCGCGATCGCGTTCATGCAGGAGATCGCCTACGACGAGAGCGGGAACCACATGAACACGAACTTCACCGAGTATCTGATCCCGACGTCGCTCGAGACGCCGGGCTGGGAGACGGGGAACACGATCACGCCGAGCCCGCACCACCCGATCGGCGCGAAGGGCGTCGGCGAGAGCCCGAACGTCGGCTCGCCGGCGGCGTTCGTCAACGCGGTGATGGACGCGCTCGCGCCGCTCGGCGTGTCGCACGTCGACATGCCGCTCACGCGCGAAAAGGTCTGGCGCGCGATCCGCGACGCCGAAGCGGCGCGGCCGAACGCGAACGGGGCGACCGCGTGAACCTGCAGTACAGCGGCGTCGAGCGCATCCCGGTGCCGAAGCACGTCGTCTGGGCGTTCATCAACGATCCCGCCAACATCGCCTCGTGCATGCCGGACGTGCTCTCGTCGGCGGTCGCCGACGCGCGCACGTTCGACGCGGTCGTGCAGGTCGCGGTCGGCCCGGTGCGCGGGAAGTTCAAGTTCCACGTCGTGCTCGACCCTCAGCCCGGCGAGTCGCGGATGAACATGAAGATCTCGGGCGGCGGGCTCGGGAGCGTCGTCGACCTCGTCGCGGGCGCGGACATCGCCGAGACGCCGGACGGGACGGTCCTCGACTGGAACGGGACGGCGACGATGCGCGGGCCGGTCGCGGCGGTCGGCGGGCGCGTGATCGACGCGCAGGCGAAGCGCGTGATCACGACGACGTTCGAGAACGTGAAGACCCGGCTCACCGAGGAGCACCCGGCCGTGCCGGCGGGCTGATGCCGCACTACGGGCGACTCGCCGAGTTGGAGCGCGAGCGCGCGAGCTTCGTCGTCGCGACGGTCGTCGCGCGGCGCGCGCCGGTGAGCTCGCATCTCGGCGACCGCGCGATCGTCTTTCCGGACGGGCGGATCGAAGGGTTCGTCGGCGGCTCGTGCTCGCGCGACATCGTGCGGCGCGAGGCGCTCCGCGCGCTGCGCAGCGGGCAGGCGCGGCTGGTGCAGATCCGCAGCGACGCGACCGCGGCGCAGGCCGAGGCGTGCGACGACTGCGTCGCCGTCGCGATGGGCTGCGCGTCCGAAGGGTCGGTCGACGTGTACGTCGAGCCGCATCTGCCGCATCCGCGGCTGCTCGTCGTCGGCGACACCCCGGTCGCCGACGCGCTCGCGCGGATCGCCGCCGAGATCCCGTACGACGTCGTGCGCGTCGTCCTCGCGGCCGAACTCGGAACGCTGCGCCCGATCCCGCGCGTCCGCGCGATCGCGCTCGAGGCGCTCCCGCAACACCTCGTCGACGCCGGGAGCGACGAGCGCGCGCAACTCGTCGCCGTCGTCGCCTCGCAGGGCCACTACGACGAAGCGGCGCTCGCGCATCTGCTCGCCGCGCGGCCCGCGTTCGTCGGGCTGCTCGCGAGCCGCAAGCGCGGCGCCGCGGTGAAGGCGCTGCTCGCCGCCGAGAACGGCTGCGACGCGGAAGCGCTCGCGGCGGTCCACGTCCCGGTCGGGCTCGACATCGGCGCGCGCACGCCGGGCGACGTCGCGATCGCGATCGTC
>DATHLL010000092.1:0-16199 GCA_035488195.1 Candidatus Elarobacter sp.
AGATCCTCCGGGTTGTGCAGCGCGGCGTCGCCGAGGAAATGCGGATCGGCCGATCCGCGCAGCGTCGTCTTCCCGTTCACCTCGACGACGTACTCGCGCGAGTACGCCTTGTACGACGTCGTCGGACCGTGCCCGGCGCCGGTCCAGCGCAGCCGCGTCTCGTAGACGTGCGGGCGGACGTTCATGCCGAGGCCGCGCGGCGCTCGTCGGCCGCGGCGCGGGTGCGGGCGATCTGCTCGCGCGTGATCGGGAGGTCGAACGCGCGCATGTCGGCGAGCTCGAACCCGGCGCGCGCAGCGAGCGCGTCGATCTCGCGGACCTTCGCGACGTCGATCCCGCGGCCGAGCGTGTACGGCTCGCAGCGGTTCTCCAGCGCGAGCACCATCGTCTCGGACATGCACGCCAGCGCCGTCCCGCGCGGCAATCCCATGTCGAACTCCTCGCCCGGCTCGCGCACCCGCCACCAGTGCATCTCGCCCGGGACGCGCATGTTCCCGCCCTCGAGCACCAGTACGTCGGGCCGTTCGACCGCGACGCGGCGGCTGACGTCGTGCGGGAGCGACAGCTCGCACACGACCGCGCCGGCGCGCAGATCCTCCGGCTCGATCACGTCCTGCGTCGACGACGTCGCGGTCAGCACGAGGTCGGCGCGGCGCACGGCCTCGCTGATGTCGGTCGTGTACGACGATTCGCACGGCAGCCGGTCGCGCATCGCCTCGTGGAACTTGCGCAGCCGCGTCTCGTTGCGCGCGACCAGGATCACGTGCGCGACGCGCGGCGCGATCAGCTCGACGCACGCGCCGCCGATCGACCCGGTCGCGCCGACGACGACCGCGGTCGCGCGCGAGGGATCGATCCCCATCTCGTCCGCGCCCCGGAAGAGGCTGCGCACGCCGGCGGCGATCGTCAGCGAGTTTCCGGTCGTCACCGGGATCGGCGCGCGCTCCGCGATCGTCACGCCGCCGTCGCCGACGACGCCGGTGAACGCGCCCAGTCCGGCCACCTCGGCGCCGAGCCCCGCGCCGATCTCGATCGCCTTGAGGATCCGCTCGTACACCTGCTCGCGCGGGAAGTCGAGCATCTGCTGCGGGAGCAGCGGCGCGGCGACGAACCAGCCCTCGGTCTCCCGCCCGTCGGGGGTGCGGATCCCGGTCACGTGGGCCGCCGCCCAGGGCGGCATCCACTCGAGGATCTTGGCGATGATCGCCTTCCCCTTCCCTTTGGCGCCGGGCTCGTAGCGGACGACGTCCTCGAACGAGAGGGGGTGGATCACGAAGCAGAACTTGGCCATCCGGCGCCGCACTTCGCTCCCCGGACGCCGGAACCCGCGGCCCGAAGCCCGATCAGCCGACCGTCAGCGCGAACACCGTGTCGTTCGGATCGAACGTGACGGACGAGACGTCGATCGAAAGCGTCCCGCCGCTCTGGGTGAACGGGAGCGGCCCCGTCCCGCCCGAGAGCGCGTTCACCGCCGACACGGAGGGCGTGAAGCTCTGCAGCGTGATGCTGCCGTCGCACACCGCGCGCGACGGATCGAAGGCGTGGAGATAGACCGTGCCGCCGGCGCTGGTCGTATAGAGCGTTCGCGATCCGTCGCTGAAGGGGCCGTACGACGTTCCATAGATCGCCGCACCGTTCACGTTCAGCCACGCGCCGATCGCCGCGAGCGTCGCGCCGGCGCCGTCCGGGATCGTGCCGTCCGGCGCCGGCCCCACGTTCAGCAGGAAGTTACCACCGAAGCTCGCCGCGTGCGCGAGTCCCTGAATCAGCTCGCTGACCGGACGGTAGGTGTCGTTCGGATTGTAGCTCCAGCTCTCCGAGGCGCTCATCGTCATGCACGACTCCCACGGCTGAAACACCGCAGGAGGGATCGGCCACGGCGGCGAGGTCGGCGTTTGAATGTTCTGAAGCCGGATGAAGTTCTTGTAGAATCCTTGCCACGAGGTCGTCGCCCGCAACGCCGGAAGCTCGAGTCCGAAGAACATCGCATCGCCGATCAGCGGCCGCAGCGGCGGAAACTCGTTGTTCACCGGAACGGCGTCCGGGACGAAATTTTCGGGGGTGATGAAATCACCGGTGAGCAAGAGCCGGTTGTCGGTCAGCGTCTGCGGACTCAGTTGCGCGACCATCTCGTGCACGTCGTACGGATCGAAGATCCATTGCCGCGTGAGGCCGTCGAACCACAGCGAGAAGACGGGGTTGTCGCCCACCCGGTACCGCGGATCGGTGAGCAAGGTTCGAAGATGTTCCTTCATCGTCGCGAGGTAGTTCGCGAACGCCGGATCAGGTTCGCGGAGGTCCGTGACGTAGTCGCTCCACCAGTTGTCGGCAGCCGGCCGGGTCGTGTTGCGGTAGTTCGCGTTGTGCAAGTCCGGCGGCGAGTAGTACCAGCCGAGGTTCGGGAAGTCCAGTTCGGTGCATGCCGTTGCGAGTTCGGCCATGAAGTCGCGGTTCGCGTAGGCCGGGTTGGTGGACTTGAAATCGACCCCGGGCGCGTCGAACATGCAGAACCCGTCGTGGTGCTTCGTGACGGGTACGAGATAGCGCGCGCCCGCCGACGCGAACGTTTGCACCCATGTCCTCGCGTCGAAGTTCGCCGGGTCGAACTGCGCCGCCCAACCGAAATACGTCTCGTCGGATGGGGAGTTCGACCACATCCAGGGAGCGATGAGCGGCCACGACGCCTCGACGGCGCCCACCGTATAGATCCCCCACGTGATCATGATCCCGAACTTCGCTTGATCGAAGGCGTCGAGTCGTCCCATGGTCCACCCCTTCCAACGGCAATGGCTCACCAGGTTCGCTAGACAGCTCAACCGTCCCTGTGCTATCCTGGAGCCCCTGATTGAGGAGCGTGCGATGACGGTGTACCCGCTGAATCCCGGGCCCAGTTGGAACGTGCCGCGCGTGCAAGCACCGGGCTGTCTCGGATTGCTCCCGCAATACGAGATCGAATGGTGGTATTACACCGGTGTCGTCGAAGCGGGTGACGAGCGCTTCAGCGTCCAGGTGAGTGTCGACCGGCTCGGCGCCGGACCGCTCGGATTGAGCTTCGGCTTGCTCGCCCTCGGACGCGGGCTCGACGATTCGTACCGGATCTCGGTGGGATACGGCGTCGGCGTATGGGATGACGTCCCGGACCCGATCGGGCTGTCGCTGGCGACGGTGAACGACGACACGTTTGCGCTGAGCTTCAGCCCCGTCGTCGGCGACACGCGCGTTCGCGTAAGGTATACCGGGGGAACCCCGGTCGGAACGATCGGGTCGACATATCTCCTGGAAGCGTCCGGCGCCGACCCGTCGGGGTCGTTTGCGATCACCGTCCCGCTCACCGATCGGCGCGGGCTCGTCCTGGAGGGAATCTCCGGATACGTGGGACCCGGAACGCCTGGAACCGGACCGGTCGGCCACGGCGCCGCGACGTACGAGTTCGCGCAGCCTCGGCTCGAGATCGGCTCCGGATCGCTGACGCTCGGCGAGCGAACGTACGAGCTTACCGGCGGGATGCTGTGGCTCGACCGCCAGGTGATGACGAACAGCGACGTAGCCGCATCTCGTCCCCCGGTCGACCCCGCTCGGCCGGATCTCGCGATCGAGCAGCAAGAGCTGTACCGTGGCGACTGGATGGGGATCATGCTCGACGGCGGCGTGACGCTCGTCCTCGCGACGTTTTGGCAGCCGCCGTGCCCGCCGGCGTTTCCGCTGCAATGGATCACCGGGACGCTGGTCGGACGTCCTCCGCTCGGCGGTTTCGGAACGGTGTATGCTCCGACGGATCCGGCCGCGCTGAACGGCGGGTACGGATTGCTGGGCGCGCGCGTCGATTCGACGTCCTTCGACTTCGATATGAACGTCCTCGACTACGCACATCCGGCGGAATCGCCGCATTGGATGTCGCCGAATTCCAAGAAGACCTACTGCACCGCGTGGGCCATCCGGTTCGACAAACGCGTGCAGGCGATGGGCGTTCCCGGCGAGATCTTCGTGCGCGCGGTGACCAGCGGCTGCGAGAACGCCGTTGCGGGGCAATCGTTCTGGGAAGGCGGAGCCGTGGTCTATGCCGACTCAGCGTGCGAGCGCCGTATCGGCGTGGCGGCCGTCGAACAGATGGGATTCGACTAGGCGCGTACCCCGTGCACGCGGGGGCCTTCGTCCGGCGCCGGGCCGATCGGCTCGGCGAGCGCGCCGGCATGGGCGCCGTAATTTCGGCTCCCGGGCGCCGGGAGCCCGCGGCCCGATGCGGGAAAGGGACGCGCACATGAATCAGACGCTCTCGACCATCGAGGAGCTCGTCCGCATCCCCTCCCCCTGCCCCGCCCCGCTGGGGCTCGCGTGTGACGGTCCGGATCTGTGGATCGCTTCCTTCGAGACGAATCGAATCTACGGCCTTGTTGCTCAACAAGGCCGTGTCTTTGAAGAGGCCGTCGCGCCGGGCAGGCCATTCGGGCTGACCGTCACCGGCGACGCGCTGCGGGTCGTGATCGGCGACGAGAACGACGACCGCTTCATCTGCCGCTACATCATGGGGAAGGACTTCAAGAAGTCCGACCGCGTGCGCTGTCCGGATTCGACCGGCTCGTTCCTCGCCTACGACGGCGACCGGCTGTACCTGAGCCAGCGCGACAACCAGGTGATCCTCGAGCTGGACGAGAGCGGGACCGTGCTGCGCTCCATCCCCGTGCCGCGGCAGATCACCGGGATGGTGATCGTCGCCGGCCGGTTCTATCTCGTGACGACCGAGAGCCGCGAGAGCGAGGACTACCGGCTGCTGTGCCTCGACGCGCGCAAGGAGAACCCCGAGATCCACGAGCTGGCCTCGATCGGCTTCGCCGCGCGGAGCCTGGGCTGGGACGGGACGCGCTTCTGGACCAACTGCCGCGCCGAGAACACGATCGTCGCCTTCGCGAAACCGGATTGAGCGCCGAGGGGCGCGGGTGAACGGGGACCGCCCGCGTCCCGAGCGAACCGGCCGAGCGTGACGCCGCGGTACCGTCGTTCGAGCGTCCGGGCGCTCCTGGAGTCGTTCACGCAGAACCACGCCGTGGCGAGCGCAGCGCACGACGCGCTCTGGGCCGTGCTCTGGAACCGCCGCTACCCTGACGTCGACGAGCCGGTGTGGTCGCCGGAGGCAGCGTACGCGGGCCAGCTGACCTGGGTGCGCGAGCTCGACGGCGCGACGACGCTCGCCGGCATCGACACCGGCGACACGCTGATCGCGTTCCGCCTGACCGGCCGCGCGCCGGCGATCGGAAGCCGCGTGCGAGTGCTGCCCGCCGTCGCGAAGGACGAGTGGCGGCTGGTCGAGGTGCAGCCGCTCGGGCTCGGGATCGACCTGCGCTTCGACGACCCGGCCGGGAGCGGCGAGGCGGGCTGGATCGAGACGCTGCGCGAGGCGCTGCGGCAGTTGCGCACCTCGCTCGACGCGCGCCGCGACCGGCTCGCCGCGCGGCGCGCGCAGCTCGGCGCGAAGAACGAGCCGCCCTCGGTCGAGGACGTCTGGCGCGACGAGGTCTCCGCGATCTCCGACCGCGTCGCGCTGCAGACCGACTACACGCCGCAGGAGCACGCCGCGCTCGCCCGAGCGCGCGCGAAGGGCGCCCGCAGCGCCGACGAAGAGGAGAAGCGGATCGTCGCCGCGCGCAAGCGCCGCTTCACCGAGCGCGGCAACGAAGAGATCGCGCGCTTCCGCGAGACGCAGTGGCCGGCGATCCGCGACGCCGCGGCCGCCGAGGTCAAGAAGTACGCCGACTACCGCACCGAGGTCGTGCGGCTCGAAGACGCGCTGAACCGCGTGCGCTCGTACGCGACCCGCGCGAAGAACGCCGCCGCCGCGCTCGACCGCCTGGAGCAGTCCGGCTTCCGCATCAACGCGCTGAGCCTCGACGCCTCACGTCTCGACGACGCCGAGTACGCCGAAGAGATCCTCACCACGATCGAGCTCCTCCACGCCGCGATCCCGCCGCGCGCCCAGACGAGCGCGGCCCCGTTCAGCGCGTATCGCGCTCCGACGGCCGGCCCGTCGGTGACCCCGCCGCGAATGTGACGCCGTCGACCTTGATCGGCGGCATTTGGACGATCGCGTAGGTGCCGGAGGCGACGGAGATGCCGGCGGCGCGGAAGGCGGTCAGGATCTCGCGGAAGATCGCGTCCTTGGCGATGCGCACGCCGTGGTCGTGGACCAGGAAGCGCACCGAGATCGCGATCCAGTTGTCGGTCAGCTCGTAGAAGGCGCGCGGGGCCAGGTCGTCGACCGCGAGGCCGTAGCGCGCTTGGAGCCGGACGCGGTCGTCGGCACGCAGCTCGTCGGCGCCGACGGCGTGGCGGCCGACTGCCTCGAGCATGATCCGCTCGGCGCGCGCCTCGTCGCCGTCGTACGGGACCGGCAGCATGATCTCGTCCCAAATGTACGGGAAGTCGCGCGTGTAGTTGTAGACCGGCTGGTCGAAGATGACGCCGTTGTTGACCGTCACGATGCGGCCGGTGAACTGGCGCCCGTGGACCCAGACGGCGGGCGCGTCGGGCTGTTCGGCGCGCGTCTCGCCCATCTCCATGATCGTCGTCTGGAACGGGTCGAGCGCGATCACGTCGCCGCGGACCGCGCCCATCACGATCCGGTCGCCGATCGAGAACGTCGAGCCGCGCAGGATGATGACGTAACCGGCGAACGCGGTGATGACACGCTGCAGCGCGACCGCGATCCCGGCCGTGAACAGCGCGCCGACGGTCGCGAAGTTCGCCGCGTTGTCGAACCACACCGAGACCAGCGCGAGCACCAACACCGCGAAGAGCACCAGGCTGATCACCTGCCGCGCCCAGAACACGGTCCGCGCCGCCGTGCCTTCCGCCGCCGGGTCCTTCGCCGCGGAGACGCGCGCTCGCGTCGCGTACGCGACGAGGCGCCGCAGCAGCGCGAAGAAGATCAGCAGGCCGACGGTGAGGACCAGCTTCTCGCCGGTCCGCAGGTCGAAGCCCAGCAGATGAACCCCGAAGACCGTCATCGCGACTCGGCCTCGCGCTTGAGCGCGGCGAGCATCATCTCGCTGTTCTCGCGGACCTTCTTCTCCAGCGTCGGGCCGATCAGCTCGGCGAGCGTCGGGACGCCGAAGTCGTAGTCGACGCCGAGGACGACGCGCGTTCCGGCGCCGTCGCGCTCGAACGTCCAGGCGCCCTCGAACTTGTCGAGGTCGCCCTCGATCAGCGCGTAGTCGATCCGCAGCCGCTCGTCGTCGAAGCGGTCCTCCTCCGTCCACTCGATCGGCGCCTCTTCGACCAGCGTCTTCCAGCGCGTGATCACGCGGTCGGGATGGCGCTCGAGGACGATCACCGTCTCGACGTCCGGCATGAACTCCGGAAAACGGTCCTGCTCCTTCGCGAGCGCGTACACCGTCTCGGCCGGCGCCGCGACGTCGACCGCGCATTCCACGTACGGCATCTATGCGAGCGTCCCGAGCTTGTCGAACGCGGTGCGCACCGCACCGTCGAACGCGGTCAGCGCGGTGGCGATCTGCTCGGCGGTCACGATCAGCGGCGGCTCGAGGCGGATCACGCGCTGCTGGTTCAGCGTCCACGCCGCCGTCACGCCGCGCTTCAGCAGCTCGGGGATGATCGTGCCGCCGTAGCCTTCGCTGCGCAGCTCGACGCCGACCAGCAGCCCGGCGCCGCGCACGCCGGCGATCACCGCGGGATAGCGCTCCATCGTCGCGCGCGCGCCGGCGAGCAGCTCCTCCCCGCGCTCCCGCGCGTTCGCCGCGAGGTTCTCGTCGCGCAGCACGTCGAGCGCGGCGAGCGCGGCCGCGCACGCCAGCTCGTTCCCGCCGAACGTCGAGGTGTGGAGCAGCGGCTGCTTCGCGTACGCGGCGCTCCACACGCTCGGGCGCGCGACGTACGCTCCGATCGGGACGACGCCGCCGGAGAGGCCTTTCGCGAGCGTCATCACGTCGGGGACGACGTTCTCGCGGTCGCAGGCGAACGTCGCGCCGCAGCGGCCCAAACCGGTTTGCACCTCGTCGGCGATCATCACCGCACCGCGCTCGTCGCAGATCGCGCGCACCTCGCGGAGATACCCGTCGGGCGGGACGTTGACCCCGCCCTCGCCCTGGACCGGCTCGACGATCACCGCCGCGACCGTCTCGTCGACCGCGGCGCGCAGCGCGCCCGCGTCGCCGAACGGGACGCGCCGCACGTCGGCGAGCAGCGGCGCGAACGGCTCGCGGAACGCCTCGCGCCCGCTCGCGGAGAGCGCGCCGAGCGTCTTGCCGTGGAACGCCGCGTCGGTCGCGACGATCGCCGGTCGCTTCGTCGCCGCGCGCGCGAGCTTGAGCGCACCTTCGACCGCCTCGGTCCCGCTGTTGGCGAAGAACGCGATCGCGAGATCGCCCGGCGCGATCTCCGCCAGCCGCTTCGCGAGCCGGCCCATCAGCGGGTTGAACATCGTCCGCCCCGAGAGCGCGATGCGGTCGAGCTGTTCCTTCACCGCCGCGACCACGCGCGGGTGGCGGTGGCCGAGCGTGAAGACGCCGTAGCCGCCGGCGAAGTCCAGATACGTCTTGCCGTTGTGGTCGGTGATCGTGCAGCCGTCGGCGCGCACCTCGACCGGCGAGCCGGAGAGCTTCATCACGCGCGCGAGCGGCGGGTTCACGTGCGCGCGGTAGTTCTCGTAGACCTCGTCGTAGAGCGCGGTCGGCGACGGCGCGCCGTAGAGCGCGTCTTCCGGCTGCGGCGCATCCTTCGACGGGCTCAGGATGACATGGTCGCCGGTCAGCTTTTCGCCGGTCACGCGACGGCGAGCTCGCGTGCGCCGGTCTCGAGCTGCGCGATCGTCGCTTCGAGGACGGCGAGCGTCTCGGCGGCGGTTTCGGTGCGCATCAGGCGCTCGCGCAGCGCGCTCGCGCCGGGGAAGCCCTTGAGATAGTAGCCGAGGTGCTTGCGCATCTGCGGGACCGCGCGCGCCTCGCCCCACTCTTCGACCATCACGTGGTAGTGGTGCACGGCGAAGCGCAGGCGGTCCGGCGCATCGGGCGTCGCTTCGGGCTCGCGGCCTTCCATGAGCGCGCGCAGCCGCGAGACGAGCCACGGGTTGCCGAGCGTCGCGCGGCCGAGCATCACCGCATCGACGCCGCTTTCGCGCATCCGGCGCATCGCGTCGTGCGGATCGGCGAGATCGCCGTTCCCGATCACCGGGATGTCGACGGCGCGCTTGAGCTCGGCGATCTTCGACCAGTCGGCGCTGCCCTTGTAGAACTGCTTCGCGGTCCGCGCGTGCAGCGTGAGCGCCTGCACGCCGACCGCCTGCGCGCGCTTCGCGACCTCGACGAACACCATGTTCTGCTCGGTCCAGCCGAGCCGCATCTTCATCGTCACCGGGCAGTCGACCGCGTCGACGACCGCCTTCATGATCGCCTCGCACCGGTCGACGTCGCGCAGGCACGCGCTCCCGCCCTCGGTCTTCGTGACCTTCGGTGCCGGGCAGCCGAAGTTGATGTCGACGATGTCGGCGCCGCACTCGCGCACGACCTTCGCGGCGAGCGCCATGATCGCCGGATCGTTCCCCCAGAGCTGCGTCGAGACCGGCTTCTCGACGCCGTGCTGGTCGATCATCTCCATCGTGCGCTTGCTGCCGTACTGCAGCGCGTTGGACGAGACGAACTCGGTGACGGTGAGCCCGAACCCGAACGGCTTGTAGAGCGCGCGCAGGGTGCGGTTCGTCACCCCCGACATCGGCGCGAGGACGACGGGAGGCCAGATCTCGTGGGGACCGATCCGCAGCGGTCCTTCGACGGGCTCGGGGTGACGTGTCACAGCCGAAGAGTGTACCACGCCGGGCCCGCGGGTGCCCACCCGCCTCGGCAGGTGGCGGGCGCCCGGCTTGCGGAGGACGCGGGATGATCGCCGCGCTCGCCATCTCGGCGCTCCTCGGTGCCGCCCCCACGCCTCAGCCGCGCCCCGGTGAGCCGATCGTCCGCGAGGTGCACGAGAACGCGCTGGTCGGCGAGTTCATCGTCCCGCGCGACGCCGTGAAGCAGCCGGCCGTCATCGTGCTCGGCGGTTTCGAGGGCGGGGTTCCGGGCGACGCGTTCACCTTCGCGCGCCAGGGCTACGCCGCGTTCGCGGTCGCCTACTTCGGCGCGCAGCCGCTCCCGCGCGCCGCCGACCAGATCCCGGTCGAGAGCGTCTCGCGCGCGGTCGACTGGCTGGTCGCGAACCCCGAGGTCGATCCGGCGCGGATCGGGATCGTCGGGATCTCGCAAGGCTCGGCGCTGGCGCTGCTCGCCGCCGCGCGCGACCCGCGCATCAAGGCGGTCGCGGTCGTCGCGCCGACCGCGTACGTCTGGTTCTCACCCGCCTACGACGGCCAGCCCGACCGCTCGTCGTGGTCGCAGAACGCGGCCGGCCTGACGTACATCCCGCCCGACCGCAGCCAAGAGGCGGTCCTGAGCAAGGTCTACGACGCGGGCGGCACCTACGCGTTTCGCGACCTGTACGACGCCTCGCTCGCCGCGGCGAGGCCGGCGCTCGTCGCGCAGGCGACGATCCCGGTCGAACGGATCCGCGCGCCGCTGCTCTGCGTGGCGGGCGCCGACGACCAGGAGTGGAACAGCGCCGGCTCGTGCGCCACGATCGCCGCCCGGCGCAAGAGCGCGCACGCCGATGCGGGCGATCGCGTGCTGATCGAGCCGGGCGTCGGGCACATCCCGGCCCTCAGCGGCCGCGCGCTCGGCGACGTCATCCCGGCCGGGAAGATCAAGATGCGAATGGGCGGCAACGTCGGCGCGAACACCCAGGGCCAAGGCGGCGCGCTCGGCGCGATCCAGACGTTCTTCTCGAAGACGCTCTGAACGCGCGACGCTCGCTCGCCGTGCTTTCAAACCGCCGTTTGGAACGTGATATTCGCGCCGCATCGGGTACGCGCTGGTCACCGGGGCGTGTGCGCCGGTCGTAAACACCCACCTCAGGAGAGCCCCGAGCCGTCGAGCCGGGGCTCTCGGCTGTTCTACCAGACCCTGCACACCGTAGCCGTCGATGATCCGCGCGCCTAGGAACATCGCATCGTACGGGACCGGACAATTCACGGCATGAACTCGCTAAAGCCGGGCCGTGGTTATCCGAAGCATTACAATGTCGGAGCCGTAGGAACTGACGCTCGCGCATCGCCCGATGCCGCGCAGCGTACGCGCCCGCGCCGTCGAGCAAACATAACCGGAGCGCTCACCTTATGAGCCGCTCGATCTTACACATGGTGGAGGAACATCACACATGGACGTCTTCGCGCGCCGTTCGCGGCTCGGTCTCGTAGCAGCACTCTCGCTCGGCCTCGCCGGCTCGCTTCCGCTCGCGGCGAGCGCCGGCACCGCTTCGGGCACGGCGTCGGTCTCGGCGACCGTCGTCAACAACTGCGTCTTCGGGACCAACTCCGTGGCGTTCGGCAACTACGACCCGCTTTCGGCGAACAAGACCAGCTCGCTGACCGCGAACGGCACGGTCAACATCACCTGCACGCAAGGCGACGCGTACGCGATCGCCGCCGACGCCGGTGCGAACGGCGCGAACGCCGCGAGCGGCTTCACCCGCGCGATGAGCTACACGACCGGCGGCGGGTCCCCGGCGACGTACTACCTGAGCTACGAGCTCTACACCGACAGCGGGCTCACGACGGTGTGGAACGGCACGCACACCCTCGGCGGGACCGGCAGCGGCTCCGCGCAGGCGGTCACGTTCTACGGCGCCGTCGGCTCCGGCCAGAACGCGCTTCCGGCTGCCGCCTACAGCGACACCGTCAACCTCAGCGTCACGTTCTGACACGTGCGCCGGAACGGATCCATGCGGCTCCGCACGACGATCCTCGCACCGGTCATCGCGACGGCGTTCGCGGTGGCCGGCGCGAGCCCGGCGCGGGCCTCGTCGTTCGCGCTGAACCCCACCATCGTGACGCTCAGCGGCACGGCGACCGCCGGTGACTTCGTCATCGCGAACCTCGGCCAAGAGCCGCTTCGCCTCTCCGTTCGCGCGTACGCCTGGCAGCAGACGCCGAACGATCCCGAGTCGCTCGCGCCGTCCGAGCGCGTCCCCTATTTTCCGCGGCTGCTCACGCTCGCGCCGGGCGCCTCGCAGCGCATTCGCGTCGGCGTGCTGGATCCGCGCGGTCCGGTCGAGCGCGCGTACCGGGTCCTCGTGAGCGAACTGCCGCCGCCGGCGACGCCGCAGGGCGCAGGCGCCGGGCTGCACCTGCTCGAGCGTATCGACGTCCCGCTGTTCCTCGCGCCGTCCGCGCGCGCGAGCGCCGACGGTGCGATCGACGCGGCGCAGCGGCGCGCCGACGGCGTCGACGTGACGCTGAGCAACGCGGGGAACGTGCATCTCGCGCAGTCGAACGTCGAGGTCGCGGTGCGCGACGCGGCCGGCCGCGTGCACTGGCGCGGCTCGCAGAGCGCGTTCTACGTCCTCGCCCAGAGCCGCATCACGGTCCACGTCGCCGCGCCGGCGGACGCGCTGCGCGCGGCCCGTTCGGTGGACGTGACCTGGAAGAACGGGGGACGGCCCCCGGTCACGCGGAGCTTCACGCTCTAGCCGATGCGCTCGCTGATGCGCCGGGTCGTGCCGGCGATGCTCGCCGGTGCGCTCGCCGCCGGCGCCGGCGCGCTCCCCGCGCGCGCCGACCCGGACCGCCTCGTCGCCGATCTCACGTGGAACGGCGAGGCGCAGCCGCGCGCGCTGATCCTCATCGACGGCGCCGAGGTGCTGCTCGCGCGCAGCCTGCTGCAAGCGCACGGCGTCCAGCCGCGCGGCCCCGCGTGCGATGCGAAGGTCGTCGACGAGTGCTACCTCGCGCTGAGCGGTCTGCGCGAGGCGCTGACCTTTCATCTCGACCTGGGCGAACTGCGGCTCGACGTGCGCACGAGCGCCGCGCTGCTGCCCAGCCGCGCGATCCGCATCGCGCGCGAAGCGCCGTCGTACGACCAGCAGTTCCTCCCCGCGCTGGCGATGAGCTACGGTCTGCAAGAGACGCCGGGCGCACCGTGGTCGGCGTGGATCGAGCAGCGCTACAGCCCGCGGCCGAACGCGGTCTTCGAGAGCACCGCCGGGCGCACGGCGTCCGGCGCGTTCACGCGCGGGCTCTCGTCGCTCACGCTCGACGCGCCGGCGGCGAGCCGGCGCCTCGTGATCGGCGACGCCGCGGTGACCGGCGGCCCGCTCGCGACGAACGCGGTGATCGGCGGGATCGCGGTCGGACGGCAGTTCTCCCTGGACCCGTACGCGCTGACGTTCCCGATGCCGTCGATCGAGACGACCGTCGCCGCGCCGTCGCGGGCCGACGTCTACGTGAACGGGGTGCTCGTGAAGTCGATGACGCTCGCACCCGGCAACTACCATCTGAGCGACATCCCGATCGTCGCCGGCTACGCGAACGCGCGCGTCGTCCTGCACAACGAGCTCGGGCAGCAGGCCGGCGAGACGACGCAGTACGGCGCGCCCTCGCTGTTGCGCGCGGGGCTCACCGACTACCAGTACGCGACGGGGTTCGTGCGCGAGGACGGCACCGGTGCTCCCCGCTACGACCGTCCGCTCGCGACCGCGCGCTACCGTCTCGGCGTCTCGTCACGCACGACGCTCGGTGCCGCCGCGCAGCTCGCGCCGGGCGCGTCGGCGTTCGCGGTCGAGTACGACGGACTGCTCGGGTTCGGGATCGTCCACGCCGACGCCGCGGAGAGCACGGCGCACGGCACCTCCGGAAGCGCGTTCTCCGCCGGGTACGCGACCACCGGGACGTCGAGCTCGTTCGGCGTGAACGCGCACTGGCAAGATCCGCGCTTTCGCGCCGTCACCTCGCTGCTCGACCAGGAGCGGATCGTCGGTGACGCGGCGATCACGAAGATGCAGCGGATCGGCGCGGCGACGACGATCTCGCTGACCGCGCGCGAGACGCGCTACGCGAACGCCGGTACGATCGCGTCCGCGGTCGTGAGCGCGTCGCGCCGGTTCGGCGCCTGGGACGCCGGCTTCTCGTACGCGCGCGAGCGCGCGGTCTCGGCGCTCCGGCGCGCCGGGAACGAGCTCTCGATCGTGCTCACGCGCTCGCACGGACTCGCCTCGCAAAGCGTGCGCTACGAGGGCGCCTCGGGCGGCGCGATCCTCTCCGCGGCGCGCGGCAGCGCGACGGCGACCGGGACGTCATACGCGGTCGACGGCGGCGTCGGCGGCGACGCGCCGCGGACCGCGCGCGCGCTGATCGGGCTTCCGTTCGCCTCGGTGAAGCTCGACGCGGCGGCGATCGCCGGCACCGCGCCGCGGCTCGCCGCCGAGGCCGACGGATCGGTCGTGTACGCCGCGCACCGCCTGCTGTTCGGACAGCGGCTCGGCGATGCGTTCGCGCTCGTCAGCGCCGACGGCATGGGCGCGGCGGACGTGACGCTCGACGGCCAGCGCGCGGGCCGAACCGACAAGCACGGCTTCCTGCTGCTTCCGGCGCTCGGCTCGAACGCGGCGAATACGATCGGGATCTCCGGCGCCGATCTGCCGCTCGAGCAGGTCGTCGATGCGCAGGGCGAGCGGCGAGCCGGACCTCCGTACCACGCGGGGACGCTCGTCCGTTTCGGGGCGCACCGCGTTCACGCGGTGTACGGCACGGTGCGGGTTCGCGACGCGACCGGCCGCGCGCGCATCCCGGCGTACGGCGAGCTGGAGCTCCGCGCAGCGGGAACCGGCGCGCCGGCGACGTCGCCGATCGACGACACCGGGGAGTTCTACGTCGACGGCGTCGCGGCGGGCCGGTACGACGCGCGGATCGTCGACGGCAGCGGCGAATGCCGGTTCCGCATCGAGATCGCGCCGTTCTCCGAACCGGCCCGCGACTTGGGGAGGCTGCAGTGCGACGCCACCTAGCGCTCTGCGCGCTGCTGCTCCTCGCTTTGCCCGGTACCGCGTCGGCGTCGTGCTCGTTCCGGTCGATCGAGTCGCTGCCGTTCGCGTACGACCCGATCGGAGGGGCGGCGGCGACCGCGGCCGCCACGATGACGGTCACCTGCTCCGGCAGCGGCTACGGCGGCGGCTACGGCGGCGGCCCGACCGACGTGACCGTCTCGCTGGACGCGGGGACGCACGCAGGTCCGAGCGCGACGCCGTGGCGCAAGCTGGCGAACCCGCTCAACGGCCAGACGCTGAACTACAACGTCTACGTCGATCCCGCGCACGCGACCGTCTGGGGTGACGGGACGAGCGGGACCGCGACCCAGTCACACGCGCAGACGTTCGGGACGTTCTCGCTGACGCTCTACGGTCTGATCCCCGCCGGCCAGAGCGTCGCAGCCGGCAGCTACTCCGACACGATCACCGCGACGCTGACGTTCTGAGCGCGTCATCCGCGCGCGCGCAGATGATCGACGCGGAGCCCGTGCAGGACGAGGTGCGGCTCGACGCGCTCGATCACGGCCGTCTCCGCCGCGACGACGGGCGCCATCCCGCCCGACGCGATCACGCGCGCGCGCTCGCCGAGGACGGCGCGCATCCGGCGGACGAGCTCCTCGGTCTGGCCGACCGCGCCGTAGACGAGCCCGGCTTGGATCGCGCTGACGGTGTCGCGCCCGATCGGCGTCCCGGGCGCGACCAGCGCGACCTGCGGCAGCTTCGCGGTGCGGCCGACGAGCGCGTCGAGCGAGACCTGCAGCCCGGTCGCGATCGCGACGCCGAGATACGCGCCGTCCGCGTCGATCGCGCCGTACGTCGTCGCGGTGCCGAAGTTGATGACGATCGCCGGCGCGCCGACGAAGGTGCGCGCCCCGATCGCGCCGGCGACGAGATCGCTCCCGACCTCGGTCGGGCGATCGGTCCTCACGACGATCGAGCGCTGGTTCGCGGCGCTGAAGAACGACGGCCGGACGCCGAAGTATTTCTCGCAGCCTTCGCCGAGCGGGCGGTCGACGACGGGGACGACCGACGAGACGACGATCGACTCGACGCCGGCGATCGCGAGCTTCGCGGCGGAGAAGAACGCGGCGAAGAGCACGCCGTACTCGTCGGCGGTGCGGCGGCGCGCCGTGGTGACGCGCCACGTCCCGACCATCGAACCCGCGCCGTCGAACGCGCCGAGCTTCGTCTCGGTGTTCCCGACGTCGATGCAGAGCAGCACTACGCGCGCCCGTTCTTCTTCAGCTCGACGATCGCGTCCCAGAGCCGCGCGGCGAGCTCGCGCTTCGAGCCGCTGCCGA
>DATHLL010000093.1:0-11303 GCA_035488195.1 Candidatus Elarobacter sp.
CGTTCCCAGCTCGTCGCCGGCACGGCTTGCGGTGGCGCCGAGCTCGCGGGCGAGCGTCGTCGCGATGTCGGAGATGCGCGTGCGGTTGATCACCAGCTCGCCGACCAGGTTCAGCAGCAGGTCGAGCCGCTCGATGTCGACGCGGATCGTCTGGTTCTTCGCCGTCGAGCGCTTCGCGTCGGCGACCGGAGCCGCACCGTTGCGCGGCGCGACGGCGGGCTGCGGTGCGATCGCCGGTCGAGATACGGCGGCGATCGCCGGTTCGGGCGAGGCCGCCGGCGCCGGTGCAGCCGCGGGCGCCGGTGCGGCGGAGAGGAACGCGTCGACCGCGGCTTGCGCGGCGCCGGCGTCGACCGCCGGCAGTGCGGCGGATTCGCGCTCGGCGCGGTGCTCGCGGGCCGCTTGCGCGTCGGCGAGCATCCGCGCGACCTCGGCCTCGAACGCGGAGATCTGCTCCTCGTCGACCGGCGCGAGCTCCGACTCCTCGTCGCTCTGGGCGCGCGGGCCCTCGATCGCCTGCGCGGTCGAGTCGTAGACGCTCGCGAACGCGTCGAGCCGCGCGACGTAGTCGTCGACGCCGCCGGGCGCCTCGGCGCCGTCGATCGCGGCGCGGACCAGCGCGGTCAGCACGTCGCGCCCCTCGAACAGCAGCTCGACGCCGTGCTCGGTGAGCGGCATGCGGTCCTTGCGCAGCAGGTCGAAGACGTTCTCGAGCTTGTGCGCGACCTGCTGCACGGCGGTGAACTCCAGCATCCCGGCGCTGCCCTTCACGGTGTGCAGCGCGCGGAACAGCGAGTTCACCAGCTCGGCGTCGATCGCTCCCGTGCCGACGAACTGCTCCAGCCGCAGCAGATCGGCGTCGATCGACTGCAGCAGGTCGTCCGTCTCGTCACGGAAGTACTGGACGAACTCCGAGCGATCGAAGAAGTCTTCGGAGCCCATCAGGGCGTCACTCCACGCCGAAGACGGAGAGCAGCGGCTCGAGCGATCCGGTCTCCGGGATCAGGATGAACTGGCCCGAGACGGCGCGGTCCTTGTCGAGGAACTGCGACTCGATCAGGAAGACGTCCTGATCGGGGAGGATCGACATCAGCGTGCGGAACGCCGACTGCACCGAGCCGTACGAGAGCGTCGGGACCGAGGGGAGCAGGTTGATCCCGGTCAGCGAGATCAGCGCCGTCAGGTACGAGCCTGCGATGATGTTCCCCAGCTCCTTGAGCGTCGAGTCGACGATCGAGTCGAAGATCTGGATGTCGCCGATGATCCGCTTGATGAAGACGTTGACGAACTCGGCGGCCTGGTCGCGGTCGAACAGCACGACCATCTGGCCCGGCGCCTCGCCGCGGATGTACATGTGCAGCGCGGCGACGGAGCGGTCGACGCCGATCCGGGTCGTCAGATCGCGGTACTTCAGCACGTCGATCGTCGGCTCGGCGAGCTTCACCGTCGTGTTGAGCAGTTGCGAGAGCGCGGTCGCGGCGTGGCCGGCGCCGATGTTGCCGACCTCCTTGAGCGCGTCGCGCTGCAGGTCGGAGAGCGTCAGCGGGACGATCATGCCAGCACCTTCTGGATCGTCTCGAGGATCTTCGGCGGCTGGAACGGCTTGGTGATGAACGACTTCGCGCCGGCCTGGATCGCCTCGACGACCAGCGCCTGCTGCCCCATCGAGGTGCACATGATGATCCGCGCGTTCGGGTCGCCGGCGACGATCTGCTTGACCGCCGCGATCCCGTCCATCTCCGGCATCACCATGTCCATCGTGACGAGGTCCGGCTCGAGCGCGCGGTACTTCTCGACCGCCTCCAGGCCGTTCTGCGCCTCGCCGACCACCTCGTAGCCGTTCTTGCTCAGGATCCCTTTGATCATCATGCGCATGACGACGGCGTCATCGACGATGAGAACTCGTTTTGCGCTCACTATCCGTGTGCTCCCTAGGCCAAGCCGCGGTTTCGCCGGTCGGCTTGCCGCTTGTTGATGAACTCCATGATCGCCCGGTCTTCCTCGGGCTTCACCCCGTGGAAACGAAGACCCAACGATACTCTTTTCGACGTTTCGATCGGAGAATTTCGCATGACTTCGGCGAGCAGCACCAGCGGCGTCGCCGCCGTGCTGACCGCGAAGCGCACCTCGACGTACGTTTCCTTCTTCACATCGCGGTCGACGATCAGCGAAGCTCCCGAGCGGCTGACGTCGGTCAGCGAGCCGCGCACGTAGTCGCCGGTCCCCTTCATCCCGGGCGCGAAGCGCCATTGGGCGGGGACCGTCGCGTCGAGGCGCACGGCGGCGCGCTTCTGCGCGCCGGAGAAGACTTGCAGGGTCTCGATCCGCTCGGGGATCGCGAAGACGGCCTCGTCGGCGCGCACGGTGACGCAGCGCGAGCTGAAGCGGAACCGGCCGACCTCGTTGTTGTACGAGAAGATCCCGGTCGCGCCGGACCTCGTCCCCGGCAGCACGCTGACCGTGACGTCGCGGTCGCTGAGCGACTCGACGCAGACCGAGCCGCGCGGCCCGCCGCCGGCGATGACCAGGTCGACGAAGCTGTTGAGTTGCGGCAGCTTCAGCTTCAACTGCGGCGAGAGCGCGCGGCGCCCGAACCCGAACAGGCTCAGCACCATCTCAGGCTCCCGCCCCCGCCGGCTCGAGCGACTCTTCGGTCGTCGAGACTTGGCCGATCGACTCGACGCGCAGCCCCGGCGCGATCTCGCTGTACGAGAGGACGACGAGCCCCGGCGCGGCGCGCTCGGTGAGGCGCTTGAGCGCCAGCCGCGTTCCGGGCGAGGTGAGCACGATCGGGTGGAGGCCGCTCTGCTGCGCCTCCTGCATCCGCTTCGTCAGCGAGGCGTAGATCTTCGCGACCGTCCCCGGGTCGAGCAGCGCGTAGGCGTCCTCGCCGCGGCGCACCGCCTCGCCGAGCAGCGTCTCGAGCCGCGGGTCGACGGTGATCACCGAGAGCAGGCCGTTCTCGGCGTACTCGGCGCAGATGTGGCGCGCCATCGCCGCGCGGACGCGCTCGGTCAGGTAGTCGACGTCCTTCGAGGCGCGCGCGCCGTCGGCGAGGTTCTCCAGGATCAGCAGCAGGTTACGGATCGGGATCCGCTCGCGCAGCAGGTTCTGCAGGACGCGCTGCACCTCGCCGACCGTCAGCAGGTTCGGGATCAGCTCGTCGACGACGACCGGGTAGTGCTGCTTGACGTTGTCGAGCAGCGCGCTCGTCTCTTGGCGCCCGAGCAGATCCGGCGCGTGCGTCTTGATGATCTCGGTCAGGTGCGTCGCGATCACCGAGGTCGGGTCGATGACGGTGTAGCCCGCCATCTCCGCATCGCCGCGCGCGCCTTCGGCGATCCACAGCGCGGGGAGCCCGAACGCCGGCTCGGTCGTCGGGATCCCGTCGATCCCGCCGGTCGCGGTGCCCGGGTTCATCGCGAGCAGGCGCGAGACCATCACCTCGGCGCGCGTCACCTCGAGGCCGTAGATCTTCACCACGTACGTCGAGGGCTTGAGCTGCAGGTTGTCGCGGACGCGGATCGGCGGGACGACGATCCCGAGCTCGCGCGCGGCATGGCGGCGGATCATCGTGATCCGCTCGAGCAGATCGCCGCCCTGCGTGACGTCGACCAGCGGGATCAGCCCGAAGCCGATCTCCAGCTCCATCGGGTCGTACGAGAGCAGCGGGACGACCGACTCGGCCGGCTTCATCGCCGTCTGCGTTCCGCCGCCGGCGACGCCCGGGGCGCCCGGCTGACCGGGGATCGCTTTCGCGCCGGGGCCGCCCGCGAGCGCGGCTTTCTGCGCGGCGTTGCGCTGGCGCAGGAAGAGCATGAACGTGATCGCGGCGAGCGAGAACATGAAGAGCGGCGGGAGCCCGAAGAACCCGAAGACGACCAGCAGCACCGAGGCGATCAGCAGCGCGCGCGGGTCCTGGATCAGCTGGCGCGAGAGGTCGTGGCCGAACGAGCCTTCCGACGCCGCGCGGGTGACGATGATGCCGGTCGCGGTCGAGATCAGCAGCGCGGGGATCTGGGTGACGATCCCTTCGCCGATCGTCAGCAGCGTGAAGCGCTGGAGCGCCTCGAACACCGACATCCCCTGCTGGAAGATCCCGACGGTGAACCCGCCCAGGATGTTCACGAAGACGATGATGATCGCGGCGATCGCGTCGCCGCGGACGAACTTCGACGCGCCGTCCATCGCGCCGTAGAAGTCGGCGGAGCGCTGGATGTCCTTGCGGCGCTGGCGCGCCTCGGCTTCGGTGATCAGGCCGGCGTTGAGGTCGGCGTCGACGGCGAGCTGCTTGCCGGGCATCGCGTCGAGCGTGAAGCGCGCGGCGACCTCGGCGACGCGGCCCGCGCCGTTGGTGATCACGACGAACTGGATGACGATCAGGATCGCGAAGATCACGAAGCCGACGACGTAGTTGCCGCCGACGACGACGTTGCCGAACGCCTCGATCACCTGTCCGGCGTAGCCGTGGAGCAGGATCGAGCGCGTCCCGGTGATGTTCAGCGAGAGCCGGAAGAGCGTGACGATCAGCAGCAGCGTCGGGAAGACGCTGAACGCGAGCGCGTTCTCGGTGTAGAGGGTGACCAGCAGGATCACCAGCGCCAGCGTGATGTTCGTCGAGAGCAGCAGGTCGAGGACCCACGGCGGGACCGGGACGATCATCAGGACGACGAGCAGCACCGACGCCGCGGCGACCCACGCATGGGACGTCGAAGCGAGCCGGTCGAGGAAGCCCGGGCGCGCCGGAACGGCCGTTGCCACTAGGTCACGGTCTCCACGTTAGTCTAGTCATCGGCCGAACCGCCCCGCCCCGTGAGGGCGGCCGCGCCTTCCGCTCCCGTCGGAACCAGGCCTCGTGTCGCGTTAGACCGCAGGGAAAGCAACGGCCTAGCACCGAAGGCCCCTTAGCCGGGCTGGAAGGGAAGGCGTGCATATGCGCGGACTGCGTTTTCTTTCCGTCACCCTCGCCACGTTGTCGCTCGCAGCTTGCGGCGGCGGCGGGGGGACCGCACCGAGCGGGGGACCGGCACCGCCGCGCGCCCCGCAGCGGGTGGCGACGATGCCCCTGACCGTCGCGATCCCGATCCGCAAGAAGAGCAGCTCGCTGCGCCGGCCGCGCTTCGTCTCGCCGGGACTCCAGTCGGTCGCCTTGTACGACGGCAGTCAACTGGTCTACGTCGCGAACGTCACGCTCGGCGCGAACCCGCAGTTCACCGGCGTCTACTCGTCTCCGGGCGCCGCCACGACGGTCGGTCCCGGTTCGTGCACCAACACCACGACGACCGAGGCCTGCACGGCGACGCTCACGACGACGTCCGGACAACACACCTTCGGACTCGTCGCGTATCCGGGACAGGCGAGCGCAGTGCCGCCGCCGTGCAGCGTCGACGTGTGCCCGCCGGTCGGCTTCGGCGGGATCATCTCGTCCGAAGGGGAGGTCGGCGTCGTCCTCAACGGAGGCCCGAATCCGCCGGCGACGGGGACGATGCTCGGCGTCGCGTCGAGCGCGGTCATCCGCGACCCCGGTGTCCCGCTCGCGTACAACGTGCCGACGCCGGTCGGGTATCAGATTTTGGACTCCGCATCGGCGCAGATCGTGACCCCGGGTGACTACGACAACGGACCGGTGACGTGGGCAGTGACTCCCGCCGGCGTCCTCACGATCGATCAGAGCTCGAACGCCACGCCGCCGAGCTCGTCGGGCGATCAGACGTTGACCGTGACGTGCACGAATGCCGCGGGCGGCGCGGCGACGATCACCGTCAGCGCCAACAACGCGCCGAACGCCACCTACGCCTCCGGGTTCGCCTACACGTCGGCGAACTATTGGGGCGGAGGCGCCTTGGCGACGCTCAACGTGTCCTGCAACCCCATGTGAGCGGGTCTTCGATGATGGACAAAAGCATGAACGTACTCAGAAGAATCGCCGTGCTCGGCGTGACCGCCGTGCTGATGACCGCATGCGGCGGCGGAGGCGGCCGCGTCGCGCCGGCCGGAACGCCGGCGCTGTCGGACTCGGACACCGGCCGCCTCACCCTGTCGGCCGCGTTCGGAGGCGTGGCGATCGCCGCGGCAGGCAAACAGCGAGCGCCGGCCTCCGGATCGCGGCGGCCGAGCTTCATCACGCCGGGACTCCAGTCGCTGGCGGTCTACGACGGCACGACGCTGGTCTACGTCGCCAACGTCGACCTCACGGCGACGCAGCAGTTCACGACGGTGTATGCGAACCAGAATCCCCGATACGCCGTCATCCCGGGCGGGTGCACGAACAACGGCGCGACCGAAACCTGCCAGCTCGAGGTCGACGCGAAGCCCGGTCCTCACACCTTCGATCTGATCGCGTATCCGGCGCCGCAAACGGCGGCGGGCGACGGCGGCCCGCCGGCGTTCGTCGGAGTGATCTCCTCCGAAGGCGAAGTCAGCGCCAAAATACACCCGCACGACGTGATCAGCGCATCGCTGGTGATGCTGGGCGTTGCCTCGAGCGCGTCGCTCTCCGGTCCCGGCGAAGCGGCGCTCAACCAGACGGTGCAGTTCACCTATGAGGTCACGGACTCGACGCCGCTCCAGATCGTGAGCCCCGGTGCGTACGACAACGGACCGGTGACGATCTCGACGGCGCCCGATGGCATCGCGACGGTCACGCCGCCCGCGTCGTTCGCATCGCCGGCGTCGTCGCCCGGTCCTCAGACCTTCAGCGTCACGTGCGTGAACCCGAACGGCGGACTCGCATCGGTGGTGCTTCAAGCCAACGGGCAGCCGAACACGCCGTACGCTTCCCAACTGACGTACACGACGGCGAACTACTCCCCGGGGACGATCGCGATCGCACAGCTCGCCTGCGACGCGTCGCCTGCGACGGTACCGGTCACCTTCCAGTCCCGGAAGCGCGCCGGAGAAGGCCGGCTGAAGCTCTAGCGGTTCGAACGAGGCCGCGGCGGGGGCTTAGGGGCCGGTTGGTGAGCCAACCGGCCCCTTTGTCCGGATGCGTGAGGAGCCGCGGCCTGCCGCGACGAAAGGCTAGAGGCAGCCCGGCAACGTCAAGCTACGGACCAACTTCGCCGTCACCAAGGTGGCTTTATGCGCGCACTCCCTCTCCTCTCCGTCGTGCTCACGACCTCGGTGCTTGCCGCATGCGGCGGCGGAGGATCGAGCGGACCGGGCAGCGCCACGGCGCCGCACACCTCGCTGGCCCCCGCCCGCACGGCGACGACCCAGATGTCGTTGGCGATCCCGATCCGCACGCGGAGCGCCCACATCCGAAAGCCCTCGTTCGTTTCGCCCGGCCTGCAGTCGATCGCGTTCTATGACGGCACCGAGCTCGTCTACGTGGCGAACGTCAACCTCCCCGCCGGGCAGGTCAGCAGCACGGTCCGCGCTCCGCAGGCCGCCAGCCCGAGCCCGACGCCGACGCAGGGGCCGCAGTTCCAGACCGTCTACTCGCAGCCCGGCGCGGCGACCGTCGTGGTCCCGGAGTCGTGCACGAACAACACGACCACCGAGACGTGCACGCTCAACGTCACGACGACCCCCGGCCGGCACATCTTCGACCTGATCGCCTACCCGAACCCGCAGACGGCGACGCCGCCGCCGAACAACGGGTCCGATCCCGGCCCGCCGGTCACGCTCCAAGGGATCATCTCCTCGGAGGGTGAGGTCGCGCTGAGCCTCGTCGCCGGGCCGAACCCGGGGGCGACGCTGACCCTGCTCGGGGTCGCCTCGTACGCCTACGTCACCAGCGATTCCGAAGAGGTCGAGCTCCCGTACAATACCCCGACGTCGTTCCCGTACCAGATCCTCGACTCGGCGTACGCGCAGATCCTCACGCCGGGCGACTACGACAACGGGCCGGTGACGTTCACGCCGACGCGACCCGGGGTGTTCACGGTCAGCCCGACCTCGCAAACGACGCCGCCCAGCTCGCCGGGTGACCAGACGCTGACGGTGACCTGCACCGCGATCAACGGCGGTACGGCGACGCTCCTGGTGAACGCCAAGACGCTCCCGAACACGAACTATGCCTCCTCGCTCGTCTACTCGCCGTCGAACTACTCCGGCGGAGCGCTGACGAGCCTCTTCATCTCGTGCGATCCCGAACCGCCGCAGTGATTGTGAGTGAACGTATGAACATTCTCAAAGCGATCGCCGTGCTCGGCACGACGGCCGCGATCGTCACCGCCTGCGGCGGGGGCGGCAGCACCGGCAGCGGGTCGCCGGTCACCGTCACCAGCGGACCGCAGACCGGGGTGCTCTCGATCTCGTTCTCGTACGGCGGGGTGAACATCACCGCGCAAGGGAAGTCGCGCGCCCCCGCCTCGGCGGCGCGGCGGCCGAGCTTCATCACGCCCGGAATCCAGTCGCTCGCGGTCTACGACGGCGCGACGCTGATCTACGTGGCGAACCTGAACCTCTCGGCCCAACAGCAGTTCTCGACCGTCTACGCGAACTCGGCGTACACCGTAACGCCCGGGACGTGCACGAACAACCCGACGACCGAGGTCTGCACGCTCGCGATCCGGGCCGTCGTCGGACAGCACACGATCGATCTGATCTCGTATCCCGCGCCGCAGACGGCGGGGGCGAACGGCGGCCCGCCGGCCTTCACCGGCGTGATCTCCTCCGAGGGCGAGACGATCGCGAACGTGAGCAGCAACGTCAACTCCACCGCCTCGGTGACGATGCTCGGCGTCGCCTCGAACGCGCTGCTCTCCGGCCCCGACGAGGCCGCGTACAACACGCCGGTCCAGTTCAGCTACGAGATCTGGGACTCGACGCCGCTGCAGATCCTGCAGCCCGGCTCCTACGACAACGGCCCGGTGACGATCACGGCGGTCCCCGGCGGGATCGTGACGATCAGCCCGCCGACCTCGCTGGCTTCGCCGCCGCCCTCCCCCGGGCCGCAGAGCTTCACCGTGACGTGCACGAACGCGAACGGCGGGAGCGTGAGCGTCGTGCTCCAGGCGGGCTCGCAGCCCAACACCCCGTACGCGTCGGGGCTGGCGCACACCACCTCCAACTACTCGTCGGGGACGCTCGAGGAGGCGCAGCTCTCGTGCGACGCGCAGCCGGCGAACGTTCCGATCACCGTGCAGTCGCACCGAACCGCGCCGCGCTGAACCGGCGTCGTAACGCGCCGGCCGCTACGCGATCGTCTTCTGCTTGAGCCGGTAGACGAACGCGATGACCTGGGCGACGGCGGCGTACATGTCGGGCGGGACCGGCGAGTCGAGTTCGACCTTCGCGTAGAGGGTGCGCGCGAGGGGCGGGTTCTCCAGGATCGGGACGCCGTGCTCTTTCGCGAGCTCGCGGATGCGCTTGGCGATCAGGTCGGCGCCCTTCGCGGTGAGGACCGGCGCGTCCATCTTGATCTCGTCCCACTCCAGCGCGATCGCGTAGTGCGTCGGGTTGGTGACGACGACGGTCGCCTTCGGGACGGCGGCCATCATCCGCTTGCGCGCCATCGCGCGCTGGCGCTGCCGCAGCGCGCCTTTCGCTTCCGGATTTCCCTCCGATTGCTTGTGCTCGTCGCGCACCTCGGTCTTCGTCATCTTCAGCGACTGCTCGAGGCGGTGGCGCTCCCACGCGTAGTCGGCGAGGCCGAGGACGAGCAGCAGGAGCCCGACCTTCACGCCGATCCCGAAGACGATCCCCTCGATCGCGACGATGATGTCGTGCGGCGAGGCGTTCGCCAGCGCGTAGAGCATCGTGAGGTTGTCCTTCACGCCCAGCCAGCAGATCAGGATCACGACCGCGAGCTTCAGGAGCTGCTTCCCGAGCTGCACCAGCGTCTGGAGCGAGAAGAAGATCCGCTTGAAGCCGGCCAGCGGGTTCAGCTTGCTGAACTTCGGCGCGACGAGCTGCGGGGAGAACAGCAGACCGAACTGCAGCACGTTGGCGACGACCGCGAGGACCAGCGCCGACGCGAACGCCATCGCGAGCAGCGGCGTGTACGGCATCACCGCCGTGACGAACATTCCGCCGACCGAGCGGGTCGTGAGCTCCTCGCGCGAGCCGGCGTGCGCGAGCGCGACCATGAACGCCTGGCCGCCGGCGTCGATCGCGGCGAGGAAGCCGGCGTGCAGCGCGATCACGATCGCGAGGAAGATCGCCGAGCCGCCGACGTCTTGGGAGCGCGCGATCTGGCCGCGCTCGCGGGCCTCGCGGCGGCGTTTCGGTGTGGCCTTCTCGGTGGCGTCGTGGCGGGCCATCGGTTACGGCGTCGGGCTCGGGAGCGGTGAAGGGAGGTTCGAGGGGCTCATCGCGCGCAGGACGGTGTCGAGCTGGCGCGCCGAGGTGTCGATCAGCGCCGGGAAGACCGCGCCGAGCAGCGGGAGCGAGACGACCAGCATCACCAGACCGATCGTGATCTGGATCGGGAAGCCGACGACGAAGACGTTCATCTGCGGCGCGACGCGCGCCATCAGGCCGAGCATCACGTTGACCAGGAAGAGCGAGATCGCGACCGGCGCCGCGATCTGGAAGACGATGAAGAGCGCCTGCGTGAAGAACCGCACGACGTCGCCCGCGAGCAGCTCGGGCGCCGCGACGAACGGGAGCGGGACCAGCGCGAACGAGCCGACGACGCCGCGCAGCAGCAGGTGGTGCGCGTCGGCCGCGAGGTAGAGCAGCGTCGCGAGCGCGAGCTCGAGGTTCCCGATCACGGTGACGTTCTGCGAGGTCAGCGGGTTGACGATGTTGACGACCGCGAAGCCGATCTGCGTGTCGATGATCTCGCCGGCGAACTGGATCCCGGTGAAGAGCAGGAACGCGACGAACCCGAACACGAGCCCGACGAACGCCTGCGAGACGATCGCGACGACCAGCGCGCCGAGCCCGCCGACCGGCGCCATCGGCGGGACGATCCGCACGATCAGGATCGCGAGCAGCAGCCCGAGCCCGAACCGCACGAGCTGCGGCACCTGCGTCTGCGAGAAGATCGGCACCAGCATTAGCATCGCCGAAACGCGCACCAGCACCAGCAGCCCCGTCTCGAACTGCCCCGTCGTCAGCCCGAAGACGTTCATTCTAACGGCGCTCCGCCCAAGGCTGCGCGCCCCCCACGCTGCGCGTGGGGCCCCCCGGTCCGACCTCGCAACAACATCGTGCGGAGCGTACGATGGTTCTGCGCTCGCTCCATCACCATGGTGCCCGCGTGACCTACGCGGCGGCGTTGTCGCTTGGGCGCGAGGCGATCTTTATCACCTTGCTGGTCTGCGCGCCGGCGCTGCTGCTCGGGCTCGCGACGGGGCTGATCGTCTCGGTCTTTCAGGCGGTGACGCAGATCCAAGAACCGACGCTCGCGT
>DATHLL010000094.1:0-3982 GCA_035488195.1 Candidatus Elarobacter sp.
ACGCGGTCCCGTGGCAGACCGCGTTCGTCGCGCTCGCGGAGCTGTTCCCGCGCGTCACCGACGTCGTGCTCGAGCGCAATCCCGCGCTGGTGGGGACGCAAAGCGACGCACCGCAACGACCGCCTGCGATTGCAACGGTGACGTCCACCGCAGCGTTGAGCCCGACCGCGCAACCGGCACCGACCGAATCGGCGACCGGCGACGATCCGCGTGCGGACGGGACGACCCCGGCACCGCACGGATTCGACGCGGCGATCGAGCCGGTGCGGCGGCGGATGGAGCGGGTCAAGCTGCGCGAGGAGTTCGTGCGCGGGCTGCTGCGCGAAGGCGAGGTGCTCGATCCGCACGAGGTCGCGCTGCGCTGGGCGGGGATGCCGAACAAGAACGAGCGCGCCGCGACCGGCGAGGTGCTCGACGCGCTGAGCGACGCCGGCTACCTGCGCCGCGAGGGCGAGCGCTATCACGTCGTGCGCGGACCGGACTGATGCGCGCGCTTTCGGCGACGGGGTGATGCGCCGAGGCGGCGGCGTCCCGGGCGCGCCGTGACGGACGACGCGTTCGCCGGACTGCGCGCGCGGCTGGTCGCCCGCCTGCGCGCGCGCGGCGACGTGCGCACGGAGCGCGTCGGCGCGGCGTTCGAGCGCGTGCCGCGCCACCTCTTCCTTCCCGACCTGCCGCCGGAGGAGACCTACGTCGACCGTTCCATCGCGATCAAGCTGCAGGACGGCATCCCGATCAGCTCCTCTTCGCAGCCCGCGATCATGGCCGAGATGCTCGAGATGCTCTCGCTGCGCGAAGGCGACCGCGTCCTCGAGATCGGCGCCGGGAGCGGGTACAACGCGGCGCTGCTCGCCGAGCTCGTCGGACCGTCAGGATTCGTCGAGACGATCGACCTGGACGACGATCTCGTCGGCGCCGCGCGCGCGCATCTCGCGAGCGCGGGCTACGGACGCGTCGCGGTGGCGCTCGGCGACGGCGCGCTCGGCGATCCGGCGCGCGCGCCGTTCGACGCGATGATCGCCTCGGTCGGCGTCGAGCGCATCCCGCCGGCGTGGATCGCGCAGCTGCGCATGGGCGGGCGGCTCGTCGCGCCGCTGACGATCCGCTCGCTGCAGAAGGTCGTCGCATTCGAGCGCACCGCGGGCGGGCTCGTGAGCCGCGCGATCGTCGACGCCGGCTTCATGATGCTCCGCGGCCCGTCGGCGAGCGCGCAGACGGTCGCGCTCGCGCTCGGCGATCCGGGGATCACGCTGCACGTCTTCGCCGAACTCGCGCAGGACGTCGACGTGCCGGCGCTCGCCGCGGCGGTGCGCGCGCCGCCGTACGACGCCTGGCCCGCGCGCCGCATCCGCCTCGAGGACGTGTGGGCCGGCCTCTCGCTGTGGCTGGCGCTCGAAGACGACCGGTTCTGCCGCCTGACCGCGCACGGCCCGAGCGCGCAGCGCGGGATCCCGAACGTCTCGCCCGGCGCGGACTCCGGCTACGGTTTCGCGACGACGTTCGGGATCTGCGGAGCGCGCGACCTGACCGTGTTCGCGCCGCGAGGCTCGTTCGAGGTCGTGCTGCGCCGCTTCGGCCCGCACGAAGGGTCGCTGCCGCGCATGCAGACGGCGCTCGCCGCCTGGGACGACGCGGGCCGCCCGGGGAACGCCGCGCTGCGCGTCACCGTCGACGCGAACGGCACGACGCGCGCGGCGCTCGCCTCACGCTAGCGCCGGCGCGCTACCAGTACGCGACGTCCTTCTGGTTCGTGTCCTTCCACTTGCCGAACGTCGCCGCGTCGGCGTGGAACTCGTGCTCGAGGTCGGCGATGCGCGCCGCGTCGATCGGGTGATCGCGCAGCCAGGAGTTCTGGCCCGGACCGTACTCCTCGGTCATCAGCTCGAAGAACCAGACCATCCCCCACGGGTTGAACTGGCCGGTCGCGGCCATGATCCGCGCGCCTTCCTCGTCGGCCTGCGCCTCGATGTGGCGCGACTGCGCGGCGTCGCTGCCGGCGACCGCGTACTGCGAGCCGTAGTCGATCGCGGCGCCGGCCAGCGGGCCGAGGACGATCTGGGCGAGGATCGAGCCGACCGACGCGGCGGTGCTCTTCTTCTGCAGCGCGGCCATCCGCTGCGCGACGTGATGCAGCACCATGTGGCCGGTCTCGTGCGCCAGCACGCCGGCCAGCTCGTCGCGGTTCTTCGCCATGCGCAGCAGCGGCTCGTTGACGTAGATGTTCCCGCCCGGAACCGCGAACGCGTTCGCCGAGTCGCCGCGCACGATGTAGTACCGGATCGGATACGGATAGCGCGAGACGACGCTCTGCGCGATCACCGAGCCGATCTCGTTGAGGTGCTCGTAGAACGGGGAGTCGAAGAGAAGCTCGCCGTCCTCGCGAAGCTGGGCGAAGACCTCGCGCCCGACCGCGGCTTCGTCGATCGCGGCCGAGGCCGGCAGGACGTGGCCCAACTGCGTGAGGCCGGCGGTCGCGACGAGACTGCGGATGAACGCCGTGCGTTCCATGGTACGTATTCCCTCGGAAAGGACGCGGTTGACTCTACAACGGTATCGTACGGTCGTCGGTTGCGCGGTCGCGGCCCTGCTGCTCGGCTCGGCCGCCCCGCACGTCGACGCGGCCTCGACGCGGGTCGCGGTCCCGCTCGGCGCGCTCGCCGGGCTGCGGCAAGCCGGCCCCGCCGACCCGCGGACCGTGCTCCATCTCGCGATCGAGCTCCAGCCGCGCGGCGACCTCGACGGGCTCGCGGCGAAGATGAGCGACCCCGCCGATCCGGCGCACCGCCAGGTCCTCTCCCGGCAGGGCTTCATGGACCGCTTCAGCCGCGTCCCCGACGCGCGCGCCGCCGGGGCGCTGCTGCGCGCGGCCGGCGGGACCGACGTCAACGTCGCGGGCGACGGGCTGATCGCCGCCGCGCTGATGCCCATCGCCTCGGCCGAGCGGCTCTTCGGCGTGCGGTGGCAGAAGTGGACCGACGGGACGCGGACGGTCCTCGCGCCGAGCGGGCCGCTGAACGTCGCGCTCGCCGGGGTCCGCGACGTGCGCGGCGCGGTCGTCGCCACATCGCCGCGCCTCGCCGACACCCGGCCTTCGTTCACGTACTTCCGCGGCGACTGGTACGAGCCGGCGCGCTTCCGCTCGATGACCGACGCGATCGACGGCGGCGGGACCGGCCAGCGGATCGTCCTGGTCGAGGACGCCTCCGACCGCTTCGACGTGAACGACGTGCGCAAGTTCCTGGCCTCCGACGGCGGGCCGGCCGGGGCGACGATGGCGCGGATCACCGACCGCAGCTTCGTCTTCAAGAACTCCTCGTCGGAGTGCGGGCGCGACGACCGCGGCCAGGAGGCCGGGCTCGACGTCAGCGCCGCCGTCACCGCCGCGCCGCTCGCCGAGGTGATCGCCGACTACGACGACGTCTGCGGCGGCGGGAACGACGGGACCGCCGCGCTCGCGCGCGCGCTCGACCTCGACCCGACGGTGATCGTCGTCCCGGCGGTCGTCGGCCCGGCCGACGGACCGGTCGCGGCGCGCTACGGCCAGACGCCGCTGCCGTATTTGGAGGCGCTCGTGCGCGGGATCCCGGTGGTCGTCCCGGCCGGCGACGACGGCGCCTACGGCTTCAAGGAGAACGGGATCGAGCGGCCGCGCGTGTCGTGGCCGTGCGTCCTGCCGTACGTGATCTGCGCCGGCGGGACGCAGCTGGGCGACCGCGACGGCGTCGCCGACGAAGGCCCGTGGAACGATCTCGAGCACGCCGGCGGCGGCGGCATCTCGGTCGAGCCGCGGCCGAGCTGGCAGAACGCGCCGGGCGACTTTCTCTTTTCGCCCGCGTACGTGAAGAACCGGATCGTCCCCGACGTCGCGGCCGACGCGGCGGGACACCTGCGCGTCTTCTGGCACGGCTACGGGATCGGCGGCGTCGGCGGGACGAGCGAATCGGCTTCGCTGGTCGCCGGCCAGCTGGCGGCGATCAACAGC
>DATHLL010000095.1:0-9542 GCA_035488195.1 Candidatus Elarobacter sp.
CTCCGGGACGCGCGACATCTCGTCGTACGCGTACGCGATCGCTTCGAGCGCGCGGTCCTGCGCGTGCGGGCCGCCGGCCTGGAACGCCATGAGGAACGCCTGACCGCTCGTGTGCGAGACCGCGTGCGCCATCTCGTACGAACGCTTGTTCAGCCGCGCGAGCGCCTCCAGCGCGACGCCGGTGCGGACGTCCGCGCTCGCCGCGGCCCAGCTTTCGCCCGCGGCCTGCGCTGCGGCGATCAGCGCGTCGACGTCCCCGACCGGATAGCTCACGCCGAGCTCGATCCCGTACGGCGAGCGCTCGGTCGACGCCGTCGCGCCGGTCGAGGGCTGCTCGAGCGCGAACGGCTTCCCGAGCCGCGCCTCGAACGCGGCCTTCCCTTCGGCCGCGGCCGTCTCGCCGTACACCTTCCCGCTCGCGCTCTCGGGGAACGCGCTGTAGTACGCGCGCGTGCGGATCGCTTCACGCGCCTTGTCGAGCATGTCGCGGTGGCGCGCCAACAGGTCGGCGCCGGAGGCCAGGGTCGTCGTCATGCGGAGCGCTTCGGCGAGGGGTGCGCGCGCCCTCGCTCAGCCGCCGAGCGCGGCGGTCAGCGAGGCGGCGGCGGTCTCCGAGAACGGTCCGGAGCCGCGCCAGGTGATGCGGCCGTCCGGCTCGACCAGCAGGATCACGAGGTGCGCGCGGTCGCCGATCCCGAGCGCGCGCACGAACGCATCGACGTCGACGAAAAGCGGGATCGTCGAGGCGCGCAGCTCGGGCTGCGGGACGCCGGCCTTCATCGCGCCGACGATCGCGCCGCGCATGATCTTCGGGACGGCGAGCGGGATGAACAGCCGCGCGCGCACGCCGTTCCCCGCCCGCGCCAGCGCGTCGAGATACGGCACCCACGTCTCGAGCTCGGCGCGCTGCTCGATGGCGAATCCGAAGAGCGCGACCGTGCGGCCGTTCGCCAGATCGCGCGGTGCGACGAACGGCGTTCCGTCCAGCGCCTCGCCCGCGACGGGCGGAAAGCGTGCGGCATCCATGTGCGGAACCGTACCCACGGTGACCCGAACGATCGCAATCCTGAGCGGCCGCGTGCAAGGCGTCGGCTTCCGCTACACCGTCACGCGCGTCGCGCGCCGTCATCCCGTCGCCGGGACGGTGCGGAACCTGCGCGCGGGCGAGCGCGTCGAGATCGACGCCGAAGGCGAGGACGGCGCGGTCGAGGCGTTCATCGCCGACGTGCTGGCGAACCCGCCGCGCGGCGCGCGCGTCGAGGCCGTCGAGCGCCGCACCGCCGTGCCGCGCGGTCTGCGCGCGTTCTCGGAAGCGGAGACCGCGTAACCTCATGACGATCGGCGAGGTAGTCGGACCCGTCATGCTCCCGCTCGCGTTCGCGCTCGCGCTCCTCTCGGCGCTGTGGATGGTGCAGCACGTCGCGCGGCGCTATCCGTCGGCTCCGAAGCGGATCCCGTGGCGCATCGAGCTCGACGGCCGGCCCTCGAATCGGCTGGTCGGCAAGTGGTTCCTCTGGGTCGCCCCCGCGGCCGTCGTCGCGGTGATCGCGGTCCTCGGCGTCTGCGTCTTCGTCGCGAGCCCGCCCGTGGACGACTACTCCCGCTCGATCCTCGCGCTCGCCTTCATCGTCGTCGCGGAGGTCGCGTACTTCCTCGCGTGGATCACCGACCGCCAGATCGAGCTCGCGCGGAAGATGACGTACCGCATCGCGCCGGCGCGCACATGGCGCGCCGCGCTCCCGATCATCCTCACCACGATCGTGGTCCTCGCCGTCGCCGCGCGCCTGTGACGGCGGGGGCGCCGTCCCACGCAGCGAACCGCTCGCCATGAGCACCACCACCGAGCCGGGCGGTCTTCGCATCACCGGGATCGACACGCACACGTACCAGATCAAGGACACGCCGCGGGCGATCGCGTTCTACCGCGACGTGCTCGGCCTCACGCCGAGCTTCGAGCGGCCGGACGGCGCGGAGTTCGACCTCGGCGACGGCTCGACGTTCGGGCTATGGAACGGCGGAGACCGCATGCCGTGGCAAGCCGGCAACGGCGTGATGTTCGCCGTCGCCGATTTCGATGCCGCGGTCAGCACCGCGAAAGAGCGCGGCGCGAAGGTCATGATGCAGACCGAGACGCCGGTCTGCTTCATGGCGCTCGTGGAGGACAGCGAAGGGAATCACTTCCTCCTCCACAAGCGCAAGTCGGGCTAGAAAACCGGGATGATGTCCTCGGGTCCGATGTGGCCGACGTCGACGCCGTCGAGGTCGAGCTCCGGGATCGCGGGGAAGTCGATCCCCCACTCGCCGACGATCGCGCGCACGCGCGCCAGCGCGACCTTCCAGTTCTCGGCCTGCTCCTCGTAGGTGAGCACGCCGAGACCCGCGTCGCGCGCGTGCTGCACCAGCACGCGGTGGTTCGGCATGAAGTAGTCGGGGATGTCCCAGAACTGGTTCGGCGGCTCCCACAAAATCATGCTCAGGAACACGAAGCCCGCGCGGAGCTGCTTCGTGATCATCGTCTTGTACTCGTCGTTCAGACCCGGCCAGTCGCGCTCGAGGACGGTGAGGCAGATCGCGAGATGGCGCGCCTCGTCCTGACCGACCTTCTTGAAGAGCTCTTTGAAGACCGGGTGCGTCGCCTTCTTCGACATCGTGAAGAACAGCGTCGACGAGGCGACCTCGCCCATCAGGAACGAGGTGAACAGCACGCTCAGCGGATACTTCGCGAGCGAAGCGCTGTAGCCGGTCCAGTAGCGGCCGCCGTTGTGATACAGCCAGCCGATGTTGTTCTGCGCCGCCTTCGCGAGATCGCTGGTCGCCTCGAAGTCGAGCGGCGCGCCGGGGATCAGCTTCTGGATCGCGCGCTGACAGACTTCCTCGTGGTTCATCTCGTCGCGCGTGATCGAGAAGAAGCACTTCCGGATCGGATCTTCCTGGTGCGTCTCGAACGCGTGGATCGTCGCCTTCGCGAACACCGCGGGGCCCGAGCCGTCGAAGTTCGCGAGCACGGAGTACCAGTACATGATCCCGAGCCGCTGCTCTTCGGTGAAGTCCTCGGGACGCAGCGTCTCCCACGGGAAGTCCGCCGGGTTCCACACCTGCCGCTTCGAGCGCTCGTAGAGCTCGGCCAGCTTGGGCGTCTCGACGCGCCACTCCATCGGGAAGATGTTGGGCTGCGGAACCTCCGGGTACGGCGTGAAGCCCCCGGAAGGGACGACGAGGCCGGCGTGCGCGGCGGTGGTGGTCATGGGCGTGCGATCCTCCCTACCGAATGGTCGGTTAGCGACGAGTATACCCGTTCGGGCCGCGGGCCACAAGCCGTTGACCGCTCCGCCCGGCGTCCCCCGAAACCGTGCTCGCGCCCGGCGGTATCTCACCACTGTGTACGCCGTAGAACCGGCGCGGCCGGACGCCGAGGACGCCGCCCGCGCGATCGAGCTCCGCCGTTTCCTGCGCTCCCGCCGGGCGCGCATCTCGCCCGCCGAACTCGGGCTCCCCGTCGACCGGCAGCGCCGCACGCCGGGGCTCCGGCGCGAGGACGTCGCGGAGCTGGCGGAGATCAGCGTCGGCTGGTACGGGCAGTTCGAGCTCGGCCGGGCACCGCACGTCTCGGCCCGCACGGTCGAGACGATCGGCCGGGTCCTGCGGCTCGACGCCGCCGAGATGGCGTATCTGTTCCGCCTCAGCGGCGTCACGGCGCCGGTCGATCAGGTCGGCGTTCCGGAGACGGTCGCGATGTCCGCGGTCGACGCGGCGCTGCGCGGGTTCACCGGCGGACCGGCGCACGTGCAAGACCGGTACTTCGACGTGATCGCCGTGAACGAGGTCGCGCGCGAGCTCTTCGGGATGGAGCCCGGCGACAACGTCGTGCGCAAGTTGTTCCTGAACGAAAACAGGCGCGCGCTGTTCGTCGATTGGGAAGAGGTCGCCGCGCGGTTCGTCGCCGGCGCGCGCTTGCGCTATCCCGAGAAGGCCGGCGATCCGCGCTTCGAGGCGCTGATCGCCGAGATCTGCGCGGAGAGCGAGGAGTTCGCGCGGCTGTGGGACGCCGGCGATCTCGGGATCTCGTTCGGGCAGATCGTGCGGATCCAGCCGCCGAACGGCGGCGATCCGATCACGCTGACGTGGGTCGTCTTCCCGCTTCCCGACACCGCGGAGCACGTGCTCGTGCTCTCGCCCGCCGCCGACGACGGAAGTCGCAGACGCATCGCCGCGCTGATGGCGCGCGGCGATAATGCACACTGAGAGTCTCTTCGTCGCGCACGTGACGGCGCATATCATCGTCACATGCTCAGCACCACTCTCACCACCCTCGCCGCCGCCGCCGCACTCCACGCGCAAACCATCGCCGCCGATGCGCCCGCCGCCGCGAACACCGTTTCCGCCCCCGTGACCGCGATCGCGCAGCCCGCGAAGACCGACGACCGCCGCGGCGCCCGCATCCCCGGCACGTTCACCGTCACCAACGACCAGGACTGGCTCGACGGCGTGCACGCGCTCTACGTCGTCCGCACCGGCGACGGCGCATAACCTACGGACCGATCCCGCGCGCCGCGTGCAAACGGCGCGCGGGAGAAGCGGTTCGCGACCGTGAAGCGCATCCGCTCGACGCGATTCGAGAGGTGAGCGCATGGTCAACGGGATCGACATCTCCGCATACCAGCCGCAGGTGAGCTTCACCGCGGTGCACGACGCCGGGTTTTCGTTCGTCTACATCAAGGCGACCGAATCGACGGACTACACCTCCGAGACGTTCGCCGCGCAGTGGCAGGGCGCGGGCGCGGCCGGGATGCTGCGCGGCGGCTATCACTTCTTCGACTTCAACGCCGATGCGCAGGCGCAGGCGGAGTACTTCCTCTCCGTCTGCCCGCCGCAGAGCGGCGCGCTCCCGCCGATGCTCGACCTCGAACAGGTCGGCGACGTGCCCTCGTCCACCGAGCAGAACGTGCAGAGCGTCGCGACGTGGGCGAACGCCGTGCAGAAGGCGACCGGCGTGCGGCCCGTGCTGTACGTGAACTATCCGTGCTGGTCGCAGACGCTCGGCTCGACGAGCGGATTCTCGGGCCACCCGTTCTGGGCGCCGTCGTATCTCGACGGCGTCACGGCGCCGCCGCCCACGGGCCAGCCGCCGATCATGCAGCCGCCGCCGCCGCAGATCACCGCGTGGCAGACGTGGACGTTCTGGCAGTACAGCCAGAGCGGGCAGGTCGCCGGCGTGCCGGGAAGCGTCGACCTCGACGTCTTCAGCGGCTCGCTCGACGCGCTGCGCGCGCTCTGTCAGAAGTAGCGGCTCAGCCGATCTCCGAGAGCCAGTCGTAGAGCGTGCGGCGCAGCTCGTTCGCGACGTGCATGAACGCGCCGCCTTCGGCCAGCTCCGATTTCGCGCGCGGGTCGCGCGAGAGCGCGAGGTTCAGCGTCCGCGAGGCCTCGCGGTGGAACTGCGCGTGCAGCGTGCGCGTGCGCGTGTAGAGCGGGCGCGCCTTCAGGCCCGGCGAGATGTCCCGCGTGAGCCAGATCCCGATCGGGCACACGTCCTCTTTGGCGGTCGTCTCGACGTCGACGCTGCTCCGCCCGTACTCCGCGGCCGTCTTCAGCCGGCCCATCCAGGCGTGATGCGCGGCGATCGCGGCGGTGATCTGCTGCTTCAGCGTGCTCTTGTCCGTCTCGGACAGTACACCCGTGGTCATTCCAAGGCCCACCCTTCCGTGGCAAAGACGACGAGCTAGAAAAGTCTTGCTCGCCCGGTATAGATATCGGCAACGGGGAACTCTGCTTGAGGTGGAGGCTTCCCCCCGTTTCGTCCAGATCGAGCCGGTCGGCGAGTGCAACCTGCGCTGCCGGATGTGCCCGGTCCGCTACCGCGACGTCTCCCACGCCTTCATGGGGTGGGACGCCTACACGAGCGTGATCGACCAGCTCCCGGCGCTGACGGAGCTCCATCTGCAGGGACTCGGCGAGCCCTTGCTCCACCCGCGTTTCTTCGACATGGTCGAGTACGCGGTCGCGCGCGGCGTGCGGGTGAGCGTGAACACGAACCTCACGCTGCTCACGCCGGCGAAGGCCGAACGAGCGGCGACGTGCGGCTTGTCGGCGATCTATATCTCGGTCGACGGGGCGAGCGCGGAGACGTACGAGCGGATCCGGGTCGACGCGCGCTTCGCGATCCTCGAGCGCAACGTCGCGCGATTGCTCGACGCGCTCGCGCGCCACGGCAGCGCGACGCGCGTCCAGATCACCGCCGTCGCGATGCGCGACAACCTCGAAGAGCTCGCCGACATCGTCGCCCTCACCGCGCGCTGGGGAATCGGCACGCTGTCGGTGCAGCATCTCTGTCACGATTTCGGCGAATCGACGCTGCCGCCGCAGTACGAGCCGATGCGCGAGTTCGTCGCCGACCAGACGCTGGTCGAGGTCGACGAAGAGCGCGTCACGCGCGCGTTCGACAACGCGCGGGCGGTCGCGAAGGAGCGCGGCGTCGCGCTGCGTCTGCCGCGCGTGCGCCCGGTCGAGCACGCCGCCGATACGCCGGGGCGCTCCCGCTGCGACTGGCCCTGGCGCGGGCCGTACGTCGCCTACGACGGTACCGCGATGCCGTGCTGCATGGTCGCAACGCCGGACCGCGCCTCGCTCGGCAACGTCGTGAGCGACGGCGTCGAGGCGATCTGGAACGGCGCGGCCTACGAGGACTTCCGCGAACGGCTCGGCTCCGGCGACCCGCCCGAGATTTGCAAGTCGTGCAGCGTCTACGCCCGGGTGTTCTGACGCTTATCTTGCTAGCCTAGGAGGATAGGCTGGCAGCCGCGCCCAATCCCTTGCCGGACGGGCAGCCCGAGCGCGAGCCCGCAAGGAGGCAGAGATGAAGCCATTCTCCGTGCTCGGCTGGGTCGTCGCCGTGGGGCTGCTCGCCGCCATGGCGTACGCGATCGTCAAAGGGCCGGCGACGCTGTGGAGCCCGAGCGTCTGGGGCATCCTCGCACTGCTGCTCGCGTACGCGCTCTCGGTCGGCGCCACCGGCAGCCTCAACCCGCTCGCGATCGGTGCGGGCGAGGATGGCAAGCTGAGCCTTTCCAAGTCGCAGGCGCTGTTCTGGACCTACATCGTGCTGTACGCGTTTGCCGCGATCTACGCGCGCGACGCGCAGCTCTGCGCAGCGCCCGGCGGCTGCCCCGCGTCGGCGGTCGCGAACGCGAACGGGGCGTCGTCCGACATCGGCGCGAACGCGCTGATCCCGGTCGGGTTCCCGAACTCGGTGCTCCTGCTGCTCGGGTTCTCGGTCACCTCGCTGGTCGCCGCCGCCGGGATCACCCGCAGCCAGCTCGCGGCGGGGCAGATCCGCAAGCACACCCGGAGACCGGGCGAGAAGCAAGATCTTTCGCCGCGCTGGCTGATCCTCAGCGACGACGAGCAAGTCGATCTGACGCGGTTCCAGGTGGTGCTGTGGACGTTAGCCGCAGCGGGCGCGTTCGTCAGCGACGCGCAGATCATGCTGGGCCGAGCGACCTTCATCCCGTCGCTTCCGGACGTCGGACCGGCCCTGGTCCTTCTGATGGGCGTCGGCCAGGCGGCCTACGTCGGCGGCAAGCTGGTCGTCACGCCGAAGGCGCGTGTCTTCCGCGTCGGCCCGGTCCACGGCCCGGTCGGAACGACCGTGACGGTCTCGGGCTCGGGTTTCGGCGCGACGCAGGGCGACTCGTCGGCGCTGCTGCTGGACGGCGTCCCGGTGCCGGCCGGCAACATCACGAGCTGGTCCGACTCCGCGATCGTGTTCACGGTCCCGAACGCGCAGCCCGGCGGCGCCGCGTGGCCGGCCCCTCCGGCGAGCACCACGGTGCAGGTCACCGTCGCGCTCGGGAGCGCCGAGACCGCCCCGGTTCCGTTCACCGTGCCGTAGGCGTCAGCACAGCTTCTCGGCGACGCGCGCGAGCAGTTCGCTCATCGTCGGGTGCAGGTGCGGCATCTCGGCGATCTCGCGGGCGGTCGCGCCGCGGTCGATCAGCGCGATCGCCTCGCCGGCGAGATCGATCGCGTCGTCGAGCACCATCGCGATCCCGGCGACGCGGCCGTCGTCCTCGCGCGCGAGCATCTTCACGAAGCCTTCCGTCTCGTCGGAGACCAGCGCTTTGCCGACCTCGCTCGCCGGCAGCGTCGCGACGCGCACCGCGATCCCGCGCTCGCGGCACTGCCGCTCGGTGAGCCCCGCGACCGCGACCTCCGGCTGCGTGTAGAGCGCGTGCGACTCCCAGCGCTCCCAGCGCGCGGCCTCCGGCTCGCGCGCGAACGCGTTCGCGGCGGCGAGCCGGCCGCCGTACGCCGCGGCGTGCACGAGCGCGCGGCGCGCGAGTACGTCGCCGGCCGCGAAGACGCGCGGGTTCGAGACGCTGCGCAGCGTCCCGTCGACGACGATCCCCCGCGCCTCGTCCCCGTCGATCCCCGCCGTGGCGAGATCGAGCGCGGCGACGCGCGGGCGGCGGTTCGTCGCCAGCATCACGGCCTCGCAGCGCGCGCCGTGCGCGCCGCCGGCGGTGTGCGCGAGCACGACCGTCGCGTCGCCGTCGCGCCGCACCGCGCGCACGTCGGCGCCGAGGACGACCTCGACGCCGTCGCGCTCGAGCGCCGCGCGCACCGCGGTCCCGACGTCGGGATCGTCGTTGCGCAACAGCTCGAACCCGTCCTGGAACAGCGTGACGCGCGCGCCGAGCCGCGCGAAGAACTGCGCGAACGCGCAGCCGATCGGGCCGCCGCCGAGGATCGCGATCGTGCGCGGAACGCGCTCCATCTCGAGGACGTCGGTGCTGGTGATCGTCGGGCCGCCGCCCAGTCCTTCGATGCGCGGCGGGATCACCGCGGCGCCGGTCGCGACGACGAACCGCTCGGCCTCGATGCGGCGGCCGCCGACGTCGATCGCGTCGGCCGCGACGAAGCGCGCGTCGCCGCGGACGAGCGGATACCCCTCGAGCTCGTGGACGCGGTCGGCGGCGAAGTAGTCGACCAGCGCGCGCTTGCGCCGGACGATCGCCGGGAGGTCGATGTGCGCGGGCGCCGTCTCGACGCCGACCTCGCGCGCCTTCCGCACCTCGCCCTCGTACTGCGAGGCCGCGAGGACGGCTTTCGCCGGCATGCAGCCCCGCAGGATGCAGGTCCCGCCCAGTTCCTCGGCGCCCGTCACGAGGACGACGTCCCGTCCCGCGGTCCGGGCCGCCTCGGCCGCGGCGAAGCCGGCGGTCCCCGCGCCGATGACGCAGAGCTCGTGCCGTTCGTGAGTCACCAGGGCAGCGTACCCAACCGGTAACGAACAGGGAAACGGAGGTATAGAAGTACTAAAATCGAACAGGTGTTCGATAGTCCTTTCGTCGAATAGGGTGCGTCCGATGGAACCGAGAGACCGTTTTCGCCCAGTCCCCGGCCCCGAGCCGCCGAATCTCCACGAGGTCCAGCGCCAGATCGAGCGGCTCGACCGCGAGGACCGCGCGATGCTGCGCCCTTGGATCCTGGCTCGCTACGACGTGCGCGGCTACCGGACGACCGGCGCCGTCGTCCGTCCCGAC
>DATHLL010000096.1:0-9616 GCA_035488195.1 Candidatus Elarobacter sp.
TCGCGACGTACGCCGCGTCCTGCGCGTCCTTGGAATCCAGGATGCGGAGCGGATTGCGCTCGAGACGCCGCTGTGAGTCCGCGCTGAGCTCGCTCGCGTGCGGGCGGAAATGCGCGAGCAGCGCGTCGCGGTACGCGGGCCTGCAGTTCGCGTCGCCGACGCTGTTGACGTACAGCGTCGCCTCGCCGAGCCCGTAGCGCCGCAGCAGCATCGCGGCGATCTGGATGACCTCGGCGTCGGCCTCGGCGCCCGCGACGCCGAAGCACTCGACGCCGAACTGGTTCGCCTGCCGGTAGCGCCCCGCTTGCGGCCGCTCGTAACGAAAGAACGGGCCGATGTAGTAGAGCCGCTGCGGCCCTTGCGCGATCAGCTTGTGCTCCAGCAGCGCGCGCACGACCCCCGCGGTCAGCTCGGGCCGCAGCGTCATGCTGCGCCCGGCCTTGTCGGGGAACGTGTACATCTCTTTCTCGACGATGTCGGTCGTCTCGCCGACCCCGCGCCGGAACAGCTCGGTCGCCTCGAAGATCGGCGTGCGGATCTCGCCGTACCCGAAGCGCTGCGCGACGTCGCGCGCGTTCGCCTCGAGCTCGTTCCAGCGCGCCGACTCCGGCGGCACGACGTCGCGCGTCCCGCGCGGTGCGGTAATCGGGTTCACGGTCCGCTACGTGACCGGTCCTTCGCGCGGCTCCAGCAGTTCGACGGGGATGCCGTTCGGATCTTCGACGAACGCGATCGCGCGGGTGCCGCCCGGAGACTTCTTCGGCTCCTTGACGATCTTCACGCCCTGCGCGCGCAGCTTCTCGATCACGCCGGGAAGATCGCCGTCGACCTCGAGCGCCAGGTGCTCGTAACGGTTGCCCACCTCGTACGGCGGGTGCTCCTCGAGGTCGTAGACGAGCTCGATGTACGCGTCCCAGCTCGCGCCGACGAACGCCATGTCGGCGTTGCCCGGGTAGTGGTGCGGCCCGCCCAGCAACTTGAGCCCCAGCTTGTTCGTGTAGAAGTCGATCGACTGGGCCATGTCGTCGACGAAGATCGAGGTGTGCAGATAGCGCGGCATAGCCAGTCTCGCTACGCGACCGAGGAGCGCGCTTCCCGCGAGCCGAGCCACGGGAGCGGGACGAACGTCGCCGCGAGCGCGCAGCACAACACCAGGCCGCCGATCGCGGTAAGCGGCGTCCACGGCTCGTGCATCGCGAGCGAGGCGGCGACGCCGACGGCCAGCGCGGTGTACTCGGCGCCGATCGTCGCGACGCTCACGCCGAGCCGGCGCACGGCCGCCGCGTAGCTCGTCTGCGCGACGATCGTCGACCCGAAGACGACCTCGCCGAAGAACCACCACGAGACCGCGGAGGAGTCGGTCGCGTGCGCGATCGCCGTCCCGTAGCCGAGCGCGGCGCCCGGGAGCAGCAGGAACGCCATCGACATCGTCCCGACCAGCGCCATCGTCATCACGCCGTTGATCCGCGTCCCGACGACGCGCAGCAGGCATGCGTACGCGGCGAACGCCGCCAGCCACACGATCATCAGCAGATCGCCGAGGAACGCCGACTTGTCGCTGCTGTGCGTCGCGGCGAGGAGCGCGACCCCGATCACGCCGAGCGCGAGCGCCGTCCACTGCCGCCGGTCGAGCGCGGTGCGGAAGACGACGGCGGCGACCGCGGTGTTCGTGACGGGCGAGAGGCCGATCAGGAACGAGATGTGCGCAACGGACGTGTACTGCGCCGCGATCGTGAACACGACCGAGACGACGAGCCCGAACACCAGCGCCGCGGCGAGCACGGCGGCCCAGCGCTTGCCGTCGAGCCGCGGCGGGCTGATGCGCCACGCCGGCGCGAGCGCGAACAAAAAGATCGGCAGCGCCCACGCCGCGCGCGCCACCGAGACGGTGACGCCGTTCCACACGACGGGCTGGGCGGCGTACAGCGCCTTGCTGGCGGGGCCGAGGAGCCCCCAACCCAGCCCCGTGAGGAGCACGAAGATGATGTTCTGCAGCGAACGCGGCACGTCAGCCCCCGATCGCGCGCAGCGCGTTCAGCAGCGAGCGGCGCTGCGCCCAGTTCCGACGGATGATCGTCCCCGCCTCGCGTACCGTCGCACGATCGGACGGGAAGTGCGCGCGAAGAAACGCCTCCAGCTCGGCGGGCGGCGCGGCCGGCCAGAGTGCGCTCGCGACCACCGTCGCGATCGACCACGCCTGCTGCGTCGGCGGTACGCCGCGCCGCAGTTCGTCCACGTGCGCCTGAAGATACGCGTATCCGAGCGCGGGATGCCGCGCCCCGATCGCACCGACGAACGCCAGCCGCGAGGTTCCGGTCAACAGGTGCGGATCGCGCATCGCGTCGTCCAGGACGCGGTGCGCGAGCGACTCGTCGGCGACGTTCTCGATGAACAGCTCTTGCGGCGGAGTCATCGGCGATGACGGATCTTTTGCGCGCAGCTCGGCCTCGGCACCGTCGACGTCCCCTGAGGTGGCGACGGCTGCGGCCAGGATCGGCGTCACGTACGCCGCCTGGAAGTTCCGCACGCCTTTGCCGGCGGTGAGTGCGGTGTAGTCGTCGCGGTAGGCCGAGCCGGCGACCGCATCGCCCGCCTCGGCGAGCGCCAACGCGGACCGGCTGCCGAGCTGGAACGGCCCGCGAGCCTCCGAGCCGATCCGGCCGTAGCGCAACGCGACAGGCAAGAGCGCGTCCCGCTGCATGAGGGTGAGCGTGCGCGCCTGCGGCGTCCCGCGGACCAGCGCGTCCATTCGCCGGTACTCGTTCGCGAGCGCAACCCACACGCTCGGCTCGAGCGGCTCGCGCGCCGTGCGAATCAGGCGCAGATACGGGACGTCCGCCAACTCGCCGTTCGCGTGGAGCAGCGCCGCGTCGCGGTACTCGCGCGCGCGGTCACGGTCCGACCCGTCACGCTCCGGCACGAGCGCACCGTACGCGGCGCTGTCGTACCGGACGACGTAGTACGGGCGCTCGCCCGGATTCACCGCGACCCGCTCGCAGCCCGGATACCACGCCCATGCGCCCGACCCGCGGAGCGTCAGCGCGCGCGTCCGCGTGCCGACCCGCAGTTCGACCGGCACGATCCAGCGCTGCGCGCGATACGAGGCATCGACGTGCGGATCGGCGATGAACGGACGCTGCTCCACGCGCACCTGCGTACCGCCGCGCACGCAGCCCGCGCGCACGTCGACCAGCGGGTAACCGCGTCGCGCCAGCCAGGAATGACCGTACGCCACGCCGTCCGCGCCACCCATCGCGTCCCAGAAGTCCTCGAACGTGGCGCTGCCGTAGGCGAAGCGCCGCAGATACGCAGCGAGCCGCGCGCGAAAAGCCTCATCGCCGATCGCGGCTCGCCAACCCTCGACCACGGAGGCGCCCTTGTCGTACGTCGCCGAGTCGAACGCGAGCCGGTCCTCGTCTTCGAGGTCGCCGCGGATCTCGCCGAGCACCGGCTTCGACTGTGCGGTGACGGGGTTGTCGAGCAGCCAGCCGACGAAGCGATCGTCGTCGAGCCAGGTTCTCAGTTCCGGGAAGACTGCGCGCGTCGAAACCCGCTGCGCGAATTGGGCGAGCCCCTCCGAGACGAACGTGTCGCGCCACCAATGCATCGTGACGAGATCGCCCGTCCACTGGTGCGCCATCTCGTGCGCCAGCACTTCGACCGCGGCACGCCGGCCCGCGTCGCCGGGATATGACAGCCCGAACGGCGTTGCCTCCGAGTAGAACGTGATCGCGCCCCAGCCTTCGAACGCGGTCTGCAGCCCGCCGGGCGCGACGACGAGATCGAGCTTCGGAAGCGGGAACGGCGTCCCAAAGTACGCGGCGTAGAACGGCAGGAGGCGCTGTGCGTCCGCCAGCATCGTTCGCGCGCGTTCCTCCTGCCCCGGCTCGGTGAAGACGCGGATCGGCACGCTCCCCGCGGCTCCGTCGACGTGCGCCATCACCCCCGCGTCGAGCGTCAGCATGTACACCGGCATCGGAGGGGTCGTCTCAAAATCGCTTTGCGCGAGACCGTCGGCGCTCGGGCGCTTCGCGAGCAGCGGCATGTTGGACACGACGGTCCATTCGGACGGCGCACGCACGTGCAGCGTCATGCGCGCACGGAACGCCGGCTCGTCGAAGCACGGGAAGACCGAGCGCGCGCTTGACGGCTCGAAGAGCCCGGTGATCATCGCCGCGTGCTCGCCGGCGCTCACGAAGAGGCCTGACGGCCGACCGCCGTTGTGCACCGTGCTGCCGAAGCGTAGCACCAAGCGGTGCACACCGGGCCGGATCGGCGTTCCGTTGCCGACGACGATCTGCTCGATACCGGGCAGGCTCTCGCTGCGCGCGGGCGCGCCGTCGAGGGTCGATGCGTGCAGATCGATCTCCTGCACGTTGAGCGCGATCGAGCCGACCGGGCGAAGGACCCGGACGTCGATCGTCTCCTCGCCGGACGTCCGCAGCGCGCCGAGGTCGACCCCGAGCGTCAGGTCATACGCGACGGGGACGACGTCGTTCGCGAGCCGCGCGACCGGGCGGCTCGCGGGCGCGGCGGCCCGCGGCGCCGCGACGCCCGCGAACGCCAGCGCCGCCGCAGCGATGAGGGATGCCTTCAGCATGCTCACACGCCGGCGACGCGCGCGCAGACGAACGGCGCCGTCAGCGCCGCGCCGCTCAGGAAGAAGCCGCAAAAGATCGCGGCGTCGCGCAGCCGCCCGAAACCGACCAGCGCGAGCACGACCGGCGCGACCAGCAGCCCGGTGATCGTCAGATCGTGGAAGTGCTGCAGGCGCCGGACGCCGTCGAGGCCGTAGCCCGTCCACAGCGCCTGCATCACCCGCGACGTCACGCCGAGCAGCAGCGCGTACCCGACCAGCCGAATCACGAAGGCGACGAACATGGGGCGACGCGGCTTCGCGGGCGCGGCGGGGACTCCATCCCGGCCTGCGGGCAAACGGCGGGTTTCGCGAACGAAGGCCGAAACGTCCGCGCACCGTCCCGGAGATCGCCATCGTGAACGAAGCCGTCTCACCGCTCCGCGCCTGGACCGATTTCTACGTGATCGTCGGCTCGTCGGCCGCGGCGCTGACCGGCCTGATGTTCGTCGTGATCACGCTCGTCGCCGGCCTGCGCGCGCGCACGACGCGCGACGGGATCGCGGCCTTCAGCACGCCGACCGTGGTCCATTTCTGCGCCGTGCTGCTGATCGCCGCCGCGATCGCCGCGCCGTGGCCGGCGCTCGCGTGCGTCGCCGGCTTGCTCGCGGTCCTGGCGCTCGGCGCGCTCGCGTACTCGGTCCGCATCATCGCCCGCGCGCGCGCCGTCGAAGAGTACGAGCCCGACGTCGAGGACCGGTTGAGCTACATGATCCTGCCGGTCGTCGCGTACGCGCTCATGCTCGCCGCCGCGCTGACGCTGCCGTTCCGCCCGGTGATCGCGCTCTTCGGGCTGGCGGGGACGTCGCTGATGCTGATCTTCCTCGGCATCCACAACGCGTGGGACGTGGTGACCTACGTCGGCGTGCAGCGGATGGCGGCGGAGCAGGCCGAGGAACGGAGCCTGGACCCGGCGCCGCCGCAGCCGGGCTAGTGTAAGAAGTACCGGTACGTCGAGAAGACGAGCGCGACGCCGCGCTCGTCGGCGGCGGCGATCACCTCGGCGTCGCGGATCGAGCCCTGCGGCGCGATCACCGCTGTGCAGCCGGCGTCGGCGGCGGCGATCAGGCCGTCCGCGAACGGGAAGAAGCCATCGCTCGCGCACGCCGCGCCGCGCACGAAGCCGTGCGCGCGGTGCGCCGCGATCTGCACCGCGCTGACGCGGTTCGTCTGGCCCGCGCAGATCCCGCGCGAGACGCCGTCGCGCGCGATCACGACGCCGTTCGACTTCACGTGGCGCACGACGTCCCAGGCGAAGACGAGATCGCGCCACTCGCTCGCGCTCGGCCGGCGGCGCGAGACGACGCTCCAGCGCTCCGGCGGCGCTTGCGGGTCGTCGTCCTCGGCGAGGATCCCGCCGAGCGCGCTGCGCACGCGCAGCTCCTCCGCGATCCGCTCGGGCAAGCCGCGCTTGAAGCGCATGATGCGGAGGTTCTTCTTTTTCCGCAGCCGTGCCAGCGCGTCGTCGGAGAACGCCGGCGCCGCGACGATCTCCAGAAAGAATCCTGCGAGCTCCTCGGCCGCGTCGGCGTCCACGACGGCGTCGACCGCGATGATCCCGCCGTAGGCGGAGACGGGATCCGCCGCGAGCGCCTCGCGCACCGCCTCGGCGACCGTCGCGCGCTCGGAGACGCCGCACGGAACGGTGTGCTTCACGATCGCAGCCCGCGCGAGCGGCGGGTTCGGCGCGCCGTCGCCGTCGAGCGCGAGTCCCGGCGCCGCGCGCACCAGCAGCCGCAGCGTCGCGTCGAGGTCGAGCAGGTTGTTGTACGAGAGCGCCTTCCCGCCGAGCTGCTCGGGGAGCTGCGCCTCGCGCGCCAGGTAGAACGCCGCGCGGTCCTGCGGGTTCTCGCCGTAGCGCAGCGGCTGCTCGATCGGGATCGTCAGCGCCAGCGAGCCGGGCAGCTCGTTGGTCAGCATCCCCGACTCGAGATAGCGCGCGATCGCGCTGTCGTACTCCGCGGTGCGCTCGAACGCGCGCGTCGCGAAACTGCGGCGCGTCGCCCGGTCGAGCCCGTGCGGCAGCGCGACGGCGAACGCGTCGTACTGCGCGGGGTCGCTCAGCACCGTCACGTACTCGAAGTTCTTCGCCGCCGCGCGCAGCAGCGAGACGCCGCCGATGTCGATCTGCTCGACCGCCTCTTGCAGCGTCGCGCCTTCCTGCGCGACCGTCTCCTCGAACGGGTAAAGGTTCACCACGACGGTCGCGATCGTCGGAATGCGGTGCAGCTCCGCTTCGGCGCGGTGCTCGGCGCTCTCGCGGTCGTGCAGAATCCCGCCGAAGACGTTCGGGTGCAGCGTCTTCACGCGGCCGCTGAACAACGACGGGTAGCCGGTCAGCTCGCCGACGTCGCGCGCCTCGATCCCGTGCTCGCGCAGGTGCGCGCGCGTCCCGCCGGTCGCGTAGACGGGGATCCCGTGCTCCACGAGCGCGCGCGCGAGGTCGACGACCCCGGTGCGGTCGTAGACCGAGATCAGCGCCGCATCAGCCACGGGCGGACCGCAGCGAAGCGAGGACCGCGAAGGATTCGGGCGCAGCCCGAATCCACTCACACGGAGGCCACTTCGCGCTGCGGCTCGGCGAGCGCCGGCGGCGCGATCGGGCGGTCGTCGAGCGTCGCGCTGATGATCGAGCTCACGCCGGGCTCCTGCATCGTCACGCCGTACATGCGCTGCGCCAGTTCCATCGTCTTCTTGTTGTGGGTGACGATCAGCATCTGCGCGGTCGAGGAGACCTCGCGGATCTTCGTCGAGAGCCGCTCGACGTTCGCGTCGTCGAGCGCCGCGTCGACCTCGTCGAGCAGGTAGAACGGCGACGGCTTCACCGCGATCAGCGCGAAGATCAGCGCCGAGGCGGTCATCGCGCGCTCGCCGCCGGAGAGCGCCGCGAGCGCGGTCATCTTCTTCCCCGGCGGCTGCACCGAGATCTCGATCCCCGTCTCGCTCAGGTTCTCCGGGTTCGTCTGCCACATGTCGGCCTGACCGCCCGGGAAGAGCTGCGCGAACACCGCGCTGAACTGCTTCTTCACCGCGTCGAACGTCTCGTTGAACTGGACCTGGCACGACGTCTCGATCTCGGCGATCGTCGCGAGCAGCGTCTCGCGCGCCTTGTGCAGATCGTCCATCTGCTCGCGCAGGAAACGCTCGCGCTCGGTGAGCTCGTCGCGGTCCGCCTCGGCGTTGAGGTTGACGTTGGCCTGCAGGCGGGTGAGCTCTTCGCGCAGCCGCGGCAGCTCGTCGGCGATCTCGTCGGGCTCGCCCTCGTAGCGCGCGATCACGTCGGCCTGTTCCTCGTCCGTCGCGGGGTGCTGCGCGAAGGTCTGCTGCAACATCCCGAGTTCGGCGTCGATCTCGGCGAGCCGGCGGCGGCCGTACTCGCCGGCGGCGGTCGCCTCGCGGTCCTGGCTCTGCGCGAGGCGCTCGTCGGCCTCGCGCTGCGCGGCCTCGTCGGCGGTCGCCTCGCGGTTGCGGCGCGCCGTCTCGACCGCCGCGTCCGCCTCGGCGACGCGCTCGCGCGCCGCGCCGAGCGCGGTCTGCAGCTCCGTTGCGCGCGCGCGCAGCGCGTCCAGCTCGCGCATCATCGTTTCGCGCGCGGCGGCGGCGCGCTCGGCGTCGGCGTCGAGCAGCCCGAGCCGCGTCACGGCGGCGTCGTGCTCCGCGCCGAGCGCGGCGATCTGCTCGCGCAGCGCGCTCGCCGATGCGACGACCTCGCTCTGCTCGGCCTCGACCGCGGCGATCCGCTCGCGCGCCGCGGCGAGTTGCGCTTCGAGGGCGGCGCGCTGCTGCGTGAGGTCGACGTGGTCGTCGGCGACGCGCTCGAGCGCGTGCAGCCGCGCGCGCACCTCGTGCTCCTCGCTGCCGAGCCCCTCGCCGCGCGCCGCGGCGGTCGTGACGGCGGCGTCGAGCCGCTCGATCTCGGTGACCAGCCCTTCGAGCTGCGTGCGCACGTCGCGCAGGGCGACCTCGGCCTCGTTCGCGAGCCGCGTCGCCAGGTCGCGCTCGGCGCTTGCCGCGTCGAGCTCGCCCTTCGCCGCAGCGGCGTCGCGCTCGATTCGCTCGAGCTCGGCGCGCAGCTGCGGGATCCGCTCGCGCAGCGTCTCGGCCTGCGCGCGCCGCGCGAGGATCGAGCGCTCCTTGCGGAAGCGGCCGCCGGTGATCGCGCCGCCGCCCATGATCTGATCGCCCTCGAGCGTCACGATCGAGTCGCGGAAGCCCTCGCCGCGCGTCAGCCGGATCCCCGTTCGCAAGTCGTCGACGACCAGCACGCGGCCGACCAGGAACGCGACGATCCCGCGGTAGCGCGGCTCGGCGCGGACGAGCGTGTGCGCGTAGCCGATCACGCCGTCGCGGCCGCGCGGCGTCCCGAGCTCGCGCCCTTCGCGCTGCGCGAGCGTGTCGAGCGGGAGGAACGTCGCGCGCCCGAGCTCGCGCTCGCGCAGATACGCGACCGCGGCCTCGGCGTCTTCCGACGACTCGGCGATGATGTTCGAGAGCCCGGCGCCGAACGCGACGTCGAGCGCGCGCGCGTAGCGCTCGTCGGTCGAGATCAGGTTCGAGACGACGCCGTGCAGGCCGCGCAGCAGCCCGCGGTTCGACGCCTCGACGACGGCGCGCGTCCCGTGCGCGTGGCCTTCGAGCGCGGCCTCGAGCTCCTCGATCGTGTGCAGCCGCGACTCCGCGCCGGCCAGCTCGGAGGCGACTTCGCGATGCCGGCCCTGCAGCTCGGCGACCCGGCCCGCGGCCGCTTCGCCGCGCTCGCGCGCGGCGCGCGCGCGCTCGTGCTGCGCCGCCGCCTCGGCCTCGTAGCGCGCGATGAGGACTTCGCGCTCGGAGAACCGTCCGCGCGCCTCGTCGGCGGCCTTCGCCTGCGCGTCGCGCTCGGCGAGCGCGCTCGCGCGCTCGCGCTCGAGCCGTTCGATCTCGCTGCGCGCCGAGGCGATCTGCGCGCGCCGCTCCGCCTCGTTCGCCGCGTGCTCGGCG
>DATHLL010000097.1:0-2109 GCA_035488195.1 Candidatus Elarobacter sp.
GCGACGCGGCGCGGGTCGGCGGTCATCACGCCGGAGACGTCGGTGTAGATCTCGACGCTCTCCGCGCCGAGCGCGTCGCCGAGCGCGACCGCGGTGAGATCGCTGCCGCCGCGGCCGAGCGTCGTCGTCGCGCGGTCGCGCGAGCCGCCCTGGAACCCGGTGACGACCGGGACGACGTTGCGCGCGAGCAGCGCGCGGACCGGCGCGGGGTCGACGTCGACGATCTCGGCGTCGCCGTACTCGTCGTCGGTCGTGATCCCGGCTTGCATCCCGGTCATCGCCTGCGCGGGGACGCCGAGGGAGCTGAGCAGCTCCGCGAAGACCGCGCACGCGATCGCCTCGCCGCACGCGAGCAGCAGATCGCGGTTCGGGCCGCTGCGCACCGGCCCGAGCAGTGCGGCGAGCGAGTCGGTCGCGTACGGATCGGGCGCGCGCCCCATCGCCGAGCACACCACCACCGGCGAATCGCCGCGCCGGATGACGTCGAGCACGCGCGACGCAGCGATCTCGCGCAGTTGCTCCGTCGCCAGCGACGACCCGCCGAACTTCTGCACGACGATGCTCACGGCGCGTTCCCCGCGATCGAGAGCAGCAGCTCCATGATCTGCACGCCGTTCGTCGCGGCACCTTTGCGAAGCTGATCGCCGACGACCCACATCTGAAACCGCGTACCCGTCGGATCGTCCGACTCCGGGCGCACACGGGCGACATGCACCAGATCGGTGTCCTCGACGTCGCGCGGCGTGACGATCCCGCGCTCGTGCAGCACCACGCCGGGCGCGCCGCGGAGCGCGTCGTGCAGCGCGTCCACCGTCGTGGGCGCGGCCGTCTCGAAGAACACGGCCTCGCTGTGCGCGCGCATCACCGGGACGCGGACCGTCGTCGTGGCGATGTGGAGATCCGGGCGGCCGAGCATCTTGCGGGTTTCCGCGGCGACCTTCTTCTCTTCGCCGGTGTCGCCGTCGCCGTCGTAGCTTCCGACCTGCGGGACGACGTTGCGAAAGATCGGCGCCGCGAACGTCCCGTCCGGCGCTTCGCCGCTCTCCTCGTGCGCGAGCGCCTCGAGGCCCGCGCGCCCCGCGCCGCTCACCGCCTGGTACGTCGCGACCCGCACGCTGCGCAGCCCGACCGCGCGCTCGATCGGCGCCAGCGCGACGGTCAACACGATCGCCGTGCAGTTCGCCACCGGGAAGATGCGGTGGTCGTCCCGCACGTGGTGCGGGTTCACTTCCGGGATCACCAGCGGCACGCCGTCCGCGAGCCGGAACGTCGCCGAGTTGTCGATCACCACCGCGCCCGCATCGACGAGCGCGCCGGCGAGCTCCGCGCTCGCGTCGTCGCTCGACGCGAAGAACGCCACGTCGGGCGCGTCGGCCACGAGCCGCTCGCGCGTCGCCGCGAACACCGGCACGTTCTCGCCCCGAAACCGCACGCCGTCCGCACGATCCCGCGAAGCGTACGCGAGCATCGTATCCACCGGTAGATCGCGCTCCTCGAGCACCCGCAGAATCATCCCGCCCACGACGCCGGTCGCGCCGATCACGGCTACCTTCATCGGACCGCCACCGAGCCCTCGGACGAATCCGGGTCCACATCGAGGACGCCGGAGCCGGGCATCGTCGCGGCCGAGGTGCTCACGTCAACCGCAGTGCCACCGGAAAAGACGCCATCCGACGCGTCGCCGGACGGCCGCCGCATCAGTTCGTCGATCACCGCGTCGAGCCCGATCACCAGCCCACGCTGCGAGTGGACCGCACGGACGGCGGCGACGATTCCCGGACCGAACGAGTCGCGAGAGAGCGAGTCGTGGCGGATCGTGAGCGTCTCGCCGAGGCCGCCGAAGATCACTTCCTGGTGCGCGACGAGGCCCGGGAGCCGGACGCTGTGGATCGGCGGCCGCGGCGCGCCGGCTTCGTGCATCCGCCGCGCGGTCAGCTTCGCGGTCCCGCTCGGCGCGTCGCGCTTCGTCTCGTGGTGCATCTCGACGATCTCCGCGCGCGGCAGCACCCGCGACGCCTCCGCGGCGAAGCGCATCATCAGCACCGCGCCGAACGAGAAGTTCGGCACGAACATCGCCGGCACGCCGCTCTCGTCGCAGCGGTCGGAGAG
>DATHLL010000098.1:0-2876 GCA_035488195.1 Candidatus Elarobacter sp.
CGAACGGCGCGGGCAGATCGTGCGTCTGCGGCCCGATCGTCACCCGCCGCTCCTGCATCCCTTCGAGCAGCGCCGACTGCACCTTCGCCGGCGCGCGGTTGATCTCGTCGGCGAGCACCACGTTCGCGAACAGCGGGCCGAAAACCGTCGCGAACTCGCCGGTCTTCTGGTCGAAGACGCGCGTCCCGACGATGTCCGAGGGCAGCAGATCCGGCGTGAACTGCACACGCCGGAACGTCCCGGCGACCGCCGCCGCGAGCGCGCGGCACGCCAGCGTCTTCGCGACGCCCGGCGCGCCTTCGAGCAGCACGTGGCCGCCGGCGATCAGCGCCAGGACGAGCGCCTCGAGTACGTCCTCCTGACCGACGACGGTCGCGCGCAGCGCGGCGAGGACGTCGCTCGGCCGAACGGGCTCCGCGCGATACGTCGCAGCGAGCGGGGTCGTCATCGCAGCCATCCTTCCGTGGTTCGCATCAGCGCTTCCGACGAGGCCTCACGCGCCTGTGCGGGGCCGAACGCCGCGTGCTCGGCCGCGACCAGCGCGTCACGCAGCGCTGCGTCGTGCGTAACCTTCAGCGCGTCGCGCAGCGTCCAACCCGCGTTCGCCCCGGCCGCCTCGAACAGTGCGGCGCGCAAGCGCAGCAGCGACCCGTTCGCCGGCGACGCGCGGTACGCGTGCAGCGCCTCGGCGACGGCATCGCGGGACGTGCGCCCAGGCGGGGGCTGCGGCGGCGCGACCGGCGGAGCGACGTCGACCACGGGCCGGTCGCCCCGCCGCAGCCGGACCACCGAAACGACGGCGGCCAGCAGGGCGAGGAGGATCGTGCCTCCGAGCGCGAGTGCGGCGATCAGCTTCGTCGCCGCCCACCACGAACCGAAGAAGTCGCTGCGCTTCGCCGCGACGACGACCCGCACCGGGTTGGACGAGAACCGCGACGGCTTGCCCGTGCGCGCGTCGATCGCGTCGAGATACGCGCCCGCGAAGGTGAACGTTCCCGCCTGCGTCGGCTCGAGCGTGAGCGTCTCGACGACGTCGGCGCCGCTCGGCGACGTGCTGACGTTCCGCTCGTCGCCGAGCAGTTGCATCGTCCCGACGTCCGGGATCACCAGTTCGTCGAGCCGGGTCACCGGCTCGCGCACGTGCACGTGGATCGCGAGGTGGAACGTCTCGCCGACCTGCATCTGCGCCCGGTCGGCGCGCATCGAGAGCGCGTCGACGTGCAGCCTCGGCAGCGCCGCCGCCGATGAAGGCGTCGCCGGCACGGCGCCGGCCGCGAGCGCCGCGCAAAGCGCCGCGAGCGCTAGACCTCGACGCGCTCGAGCCATCGCGCGAAGAGGCTCCGCGCGTCGAACGGACCGGGAGACGCCTCGGGGTGGAACTGCACCGCCTCGACGGGGAGCGTGCGATGGCGGAAACCCTCGTTCGTTCCGTCGTTGAGGTTGATCATCGTCGCTTCGAGATGCGCCGGGAGCGTCTCGTTCGCGACGGCGTAGCCGTGGTTGTGCGCCGTCACGATCACCTCGTCGTGCACGACGTCCTTCACCGGCTGGTTCCCGCCGCAGTGCCCGTACTTGAGCTTGTACGTGCTCGCGCCGCACGCGAGCGCGAGGAGCTGGTGGCCGAGGCACACGCCGAAGACCGGCTTCTCGCCGATCAGGGAGCGCAGCGTCTCGACGGTCTCGGGGAGATCGCGCGGATCGCCGGGGCCGGGCGAGACGAGGATCGCGTCGGGCTCGCGCGCGAGGATCTCCTCGCGGCTGGCGCCGTACGGCATCACCGTCACGCGCGCGTCGAGCGCCGTCAGATCGCGGATGATGTTCTTCTTCACCCCGCAGTCGAGCAGCACGACGTGCTTGCGGCCCTCGCCGAGCGTCTCGCCGGGCGGGTACGCGTCGGCGACCGTCGCGACGAGCCCCTGCGTCGTCGCCTCGCGGACGTAGCGCGCGAGCGTCGCGTCGACCTCGGCGATCGCCTCGGCGCCGACGGCGAGCGCGGCCGCGATGACGCCGTGCTCGCGCAGCGTGATCGTCAGCGCGCGCGTGTCGATCCCGACGATCGTGCGGACGCCCTGCTCGTTCAGCCACGACGCGAGATCTTGCTTGGAGGCGTAGTGCGAGGGATGCTCGGCGATGTGCTTCATCGCGACGCCGGCGACGCACGCGTGCGGGTGCTGCGAGACCGTCCCGCTCACGCCGTAGTTGCCGATCAGCGGATAGGTGAAGGCGAGGATCTGCCCCGCGTACGACGGATCGGTGATCGCCTCTTCGTAACCGGTCATCCCGGTATAGAAGACCGCTTCGCCGAGCGCGATCCCGGTCGCCGCAAGCCCGCGGCCGTCGAAGCGCGTCCCGTCGGCCAGCAGCAGCGTCGCTTCGTTCTCCACACCCTGGTTCACGCGGTCACTTCCTCTCGCGGCAACACCCGCCCGTGCTCGAAGACGACCGCGCCTTCGACGATCGTCGCCAGCGCGCGCCGCGGGAGGACCATCTCGTCGAACGGCGTGTTCTTCCCTTTCGAGCGGAACATCCGCGCGTCGACGGACCAGGCGCGGTCGGCGAAGACGGTCACGTCGCCCGGGCTCCCGACGCCGAGCGTTCCGCCGGGGACGCCGAGAATCCGCGCCGGGTTCACCGAGAGCAGCTCGACGAAGCGCGCGAGCGGGAGGTCCGGGAGCGCGAGCGCGTAGGCGCCGAGCGCGATCTCGAGCCCGGTGAAGCCGACCGGCGCGACGGAAAGGAGCTGCGCCTTCTCGTCGAGGCCGTGCGGCGCGTGGTCGGTCGCGAAGACGTCGATCGTCCCGTCGCGGACCGCCGCGCGCAGCGCGTCGCGGTCGCGCGCGCTGCGAAGCGGCGGGTTCACCTTCGACTCGGCGCGG
>DATHLL010000099.1:0-6049 GCA_035488195.1 Candidatus Elarobacter sp.
GCGTGCGGGCTTGCCAGCCGGTGCCGATGACGGCCAATGTCTGCGCGTCCTCGCGGGCCATGAAGCGCGTCGCGACGCCGGAGGCGGCGCCGGTGCGCATCTGGCCGAGCTTGTCGGCCTCGATCATCGCGAGCATCTGGCCGGCTTCGTCGAAGAGGAGCACCCAGAAGCGGGCGCCGCGGGCTTTCGGCGCCACCGTGTACGTCTTGTGGCCCATACGGCCTTCGTAGGCCGCGGCGAGGACCTGGATCACGGCCGATTTCGTGTAGGCGCGTTGGCGCGGCTTGTTCTCCGCGCGGCCTTCGGCGAGAGCGCGAGCGGCGTTCTCCACGACCGTCAGCGCGTCGTGCATCGAGAACGTCGCCGCGACGTCGCCTTCGGTGAGGTAGAGCGGGTTCATCGTGCCTTCCGTTCGTCGGCTACGCGCGACCTGAACCGACGACCGCGGCGTCGTCGCTGCCGAAGCCGGCGGCGATGTAGCGGTCCATGAGCGATGCGACGCACGGCACGACGTCGAGCTTCTCGCCGTGGCGCGCCGCCTCGTCCACCATCAGCCGCAGATCTTTCCGCGCCATCGTCAGCTCGAAGTTCGGCGTGAAGTCGCCTTCGGCCATCAGCTTGCCGCGGCCCTGGATCGCGTTGCCGGGGTTGAACTCCCCGAACAGCGTGAACGCATCCTTCGGATCGATCCCGAGCGAGCGGCCGAGTTTGTAGACGTCGGCGAGGCCGCCCGTGATCACCAGCAGCATCATGTTGCCGAACAGCTTGAACGCGGCGGCGCGCGTCGGGTCGTCGCCGAGCTCGACGATCTTCCCGGTCATCGGCGCGAGCAGCGGCTTCACGCGGTTGCGGATCGCCGGGTCGCCGGAGAGCAGCATCAGCCCGGTGGCGTCGCGCGCGTTCTTCGGGCCCATGAAGACGGGTGCGTGGACGAACGTCCGGCCGCGCGACTTCCAGCGCTCGACGCGCTCGCCGGTCGGCGTCGGCGCGGTCGTCGTGTGGTCGAACACAAACGCGGTCGGCAGGATCAGGTTCGCGAGCGGGTCGAGGACCGAGTCGACGGCCCCATCGTCGCTCAGCGTGACGTGGATCTCCGAGGCGCCGCGGATCGCGTCTTCGGCGGTGTCGAAGGCCTTCGCGCCCTCGGCCTCGAGCGCGCGCGCCTTCTCCGGCGTGCGGTTCCAGACGTGCACGGTCTCACCGCGCTCCAGCAGCTTGCGGGTGAAGTTGGCGCCGAGCAAGCCGGTGCCGAGCCATGCGATCAAGCGAGTTCTCCTGGTGACGAGGGCAACGTCAGAATCGACCCGCCGACGCCGTCGGCCGTTGCAGTGAGCGTGCCCGGAACATCGGGCGGAACCAGGCGAGCGTTCGTGCGGCCGGCTACGGCGCCGATCTCCAGACGACGACGGATGCGAAGCGCGCTGCTTGGTGATAGTGCCCGGATGCGAGCTTGGCGCGCAGTTGCGGCAGCACGCGGCGCTGGAAGTCCTCGTTCGGATAGTCCTCGGCGAAGACGGCGAACTCGGCGTCGTACGGCGTGGGGCCGGTGCCGAGGACCATCGCGCGGGGGTGGCGGGCGGCGGTCGCGGTGTACCATTCGTCGTGCGTCGCGACCGATGCGTCCGCCGGGATCGTGGCGAGCGCGGCGCGCGCATCGTGAAGATCGTGGTACGACGGTTTGAGGTAGTGCAGCGGGTGCAACGGGCTGAACGCGACGAGCACGATCGCCGAGAGGACGAAGGCGATCGTGGTCCAGCGGCGCGGTACGCGGAGCAACGCGATCGCGCCGGCGAACGCGATCAGCAGCCAGGGAATCCACAGCGCGGCGTAGTGCATCCCCATCCGCCAGACGAGGCCGCTGTTCGCGAGCAGCACGATCGCGAAGCCTGGGACCGCCAGCCATGCCAGCCGGGACCGCAGCGGGACGAACGCCAGCGGAACGAGCGCTTCCAGCAGGTACGTCAGACGGCCGACGGTCAGGATCGCCGCGAAGAACGCGAGCGGGTGCAGGAGCGGCGCGAGCAGCAGCGCGGCCGGGCCGTGCGCAAACGGGTAATCATAGAAGTGCGACGGCGGCCACGGGCCGACCCGCGGCAGCACGACGAGTGCGTAGATCGCGTCGGAGACGATCCCCAGCGCCGCCGATCCCAGGCCGGCGGCGATCAGCGCACGATCGACGCGGCTCGCGCGCTCGGTCTCGCTGTGCGGTCCGCGCACGATGCGGCCGCCCAGTGCGCCGTCGATCGCGACGACCACGCCGACGATGGCAAGTTCGATGCAGACGTCTTCGCGCAACCCGGCGAGCAGCAGCGCCAGCACCGCGATCCAACCCCAAGCACGGCGCTGCAGCGCGAGCCACCACCCGAGCGCGAGCACGGGGAGGAGACCGAGATCGCGAAACTCCGCGAACCCGACCGCGACCAGCGGCGGATAGACCAGCGCGACCGCGCCGATCCGCTGGGCGATGCCGTCCGCGGTTCCGCGTGCGCGCGCGATCGCGGCGAGCAGCGGCGCGCACGCGACGGTCGCCGCGGCGAGGATCGTCTGCAGCACCCACAGACTGTGCGTCGCGGCGAGGAACGGCCACAGCAGCGCGAGCGCCGGCGACCAGTGGAACCGGTAGTGCGTCGTCCCCTCGACGCCGTTCCGCATCCCGCCGAACGCGTCGAGGACGATCTGCACGAACGTCCCGGTGTCGGCGCCGTAGCTCCAGTCGGCGGCCCGAACCGCAGCGAGCGCGGCGAGGATGAGGAACGACGCGAGCGTGCCGATCCATAGGTTCGACGGGCGAAACCGCACCCGACGCCGTTGCGTTCGCGCGCCGAAAATCCTCGGCCGTCGCCGAGATCCGGCGTGGACGAAGGGCGATAGCCGAATGGCTTAGCCGAACGGACGGTGCCGGGCTCCGGCCGGAGGTGCTAACGTAGGTTGCCGTGACGCCTCGAAGATCCGCCGCACCGCTCGGTATGGTCGTCGCGGCGATGGGGGTCGTCTTCGGCGACATCGGGACGAGCCCGCTCTACACGCTCAAGGTCTGCTTCACGCTGGCCGGCGTGCAGCCGGCGCTCGATGCGGTGCTCGGGGTGTGCTCGCTGCTGCTGTGGGCGCTGATCCTCGTCGTGTGCGTCAAGTACGTCACCTTCATCCTGCGCGTCGACCACGACGGCGAAGGCGGGATCCTCGCCCTGCTCGCGCTCGCCTCGCCGCCGCGCGAGCTGGGCGCGCTGGTGCGCCTCGCGGGCGTCACGCTGGTCGTCATCCTCGGCGCCTCGATGCTGTTCGGCGACGGCATCATCACGCCCGCGATCTCCGTCATCTCGGCGGTCGAAGGGATCTCGGTGGCGTCGTCGGCCGCGCAGCCGTTCGTCGTCCCGATCTCGCTCGCGATCATCATCGCGCTCTTCGCGCTGCAGCGGGCCGGGACGGGACGCGTCGGAGCCTTGTTCGGGCCCGTCATGGTCGTCTGGTTCGTCGTGATCGCGCTGCTCGGAGCGCGCGCGCTGCTCGCGCATCCCGACGTGCTGTGGGCGCTCGATCCGCGCCACGCGGTGCGCTTCATGACCTCGCACGGAATCGCCGGCTTCACGATTCTGGGCGGCGTGATCCTGGCGGTGACGGGCGTCGAGGCGCTCTACGCCGATCTCTCGCACTTCGGGCGCGGCCCGATCGTCACCGGCTGGTACGCGCTCGTATTTCCGTCGCTGGTGCTGAACTATCTCGGCCAAGGCGCGGTCGTGCTCGGCGATCCGCGCGCGCTGGCGAACCCGTTCTACGCGCTCGCGCCGGCGTGGGCGCTCGTTCCGATGGTCGTCCTCGCCACGGCGGCGACGGTGATCGCCTCGCAGGCGCTGATCTCCGGTACGTTCACGCTGATCGAGCAGGCCATCGCGCTGAACCTGGCGCCGCGGATGCTCGTGCGCCACACCTCGGACCGGTACAAAGGCCAAGTCTTCGTCCCGGCGGTCAACCTCGCGCTGGCGATCGGCTGCGCCGTTCTCGTCGTGACGTTCAAGTCGAGCGACCGCCTCGCGTCGGCGTACGGGCTGGCGGTCGGCGTGACCATGCTGTGCACGTCGCTCGCGTACTTCACCGTGATCGTGAAGGTGCTGCACTGGAACCGCGCGCTCTCGACGCTGCTCGTGCTCGGATTTCTCGTCGTCGACGGAAGCCTCGTCGCGGCGTCGCTGCCGAAGTTCCTCGACGGCGGCTACATCCCGGTGACGATCAGCGCCGTCCTCGTGCTGTTCAGCACGACGTGGCTCGAGGGCCGGCGCTCTCTGTCGGCGGCGCTGGCGGAGCAGCAGACGCCGATCGCGGAGGTGCTCGAGCGGCTGCCGCCCGGGATGGCGGAGCACGGCACGATGATCTTTCTGACGCCCGATCCGCGCGGCGTGCCCTTTCTCGCGCGGCACCGCTGGATCCGCGAGCGCGCGAAGGACGAACGCGTCGTCGTTCTCAACGTCGCGCGCGCCGGAACGCCGTACGTCGCCGAGCACGAGCGCGTCACGGTCGAGCGCTTGTCGCTCCGGCTGATCCGCGTGATCGGACGGTTCGGCTACATGGAGACGCCGCGCATCCGCGCGATCACCCGCGCGTGCGCGGCGTTCGGGCTCGACCTCGAGAGCGAGGACACCTCGTTCTTCTACGCCGACCCGAAGATCGCGGCGCTCGAGCGCGACGGGATGCCGAAGTGGCGGCGCGAGCTGTTCGTCGCCCTCCAGCGCAACGCGCGCCCGCTCCCCGACGACCTCGCGATCCCGGCCGAACGCCGCGTCGAGCTCGGGCTGACCGTCGCGATCTGAGCGGCGCAAGGGCCGGGCGCTCCGCGCGTCATAGAGAGCGCTCGGGCCGTGCCGGCGGCCCGCAGTCCGCGCGAAAGGCTCAGCCTCCCGGGACACCCGCGTCGACCTCGATCGACCTTTCCTGCCTGCATCGCGGACGCCAGGCTCACGTAGGAAAGGACGACCATGCCCGAGCTTCCGCCGCGCCCGTCCGCCGAGCATCTGCGCAAAGACGCGAAGCGTCTCGCGCGCGCGAACGGGATCCAACTCGCCGCCGCACAGCGCGCGCTCGCGCAGTCGTACGGCCATCGTTCGTGGGCCGCGCTGCTGCGCGCGGTCGACGAAGCGCGCGCTCCGCGCGACGGTGACACCGCACGGCGCGACGCCGCGCTGCCGATGCTCGCCGCGGTGCGGGCGGGGGACCGCGAGCGCGTGCGCGCGCTCCTCGCCGACGGCGCGAACCCGCGCATCGGTGACGGGCGCGACCTTCCGCTGCATCTGGCGGCGCGCCGCGGCGACCGCGAGCTCGTCGAGATCCTCATCGCCGGCGGCGCGCTCGGCTGGCAGACCGACGGCGAAGGCCGCACGGCGCTCGATGCCGCGAAGCTGGGGACCTCGCCGAACCGCGCTGCCGTCGTCGCGCTGCTCGATCGCACGACGATCGCGGACCCGTCGTTCGCGGCGGCGGTGCGTGCGATCCATTCCGGTGACGCCGCCGGTCTCGATCACCTGCTGACGGCGCGTCCGTCGCTGCTCCACGAGCGAAACGTCGGCCCGGAGGCGTACCGGATGGCGAAGCGCGGAGACTACTTCCGCGATCCGAAGCTGTTCTGGTTCATCGCGAACAACCCGAACCTCGTCGAGCGTCTGCCGGACACGATCCTCGACGTGGCGGAGGTGATGATCCGGCACGGCGTCGAGCAAGCCGATCTCGACTACGCGCTCGGCCTGCTCATGAGCAGCGGCGCGGCCGGCGAGCACAAGATCCCGCTGATGCGGGTGCTGCTCCGCGCCGGCGCGGTCGCCGACCGGAACGCGATTCTCGCGACCGCGGCGCACTGGGAGCTCGAACCTCTGCGCGAGCTGGTCGCGAACCACGGCTACCCGTACGACGCACTGCTCGCGGCGACGTTCGGCGACACGCGTGCACTGGAGCGGCTCCTTCCGGGCGCGCCGCCGGACGACGTGCAGGACGCGTTCGGTTTGGCGGTGATCAACCGCCGGGTCGAAGCGGCCCGTCTCGCGCTCGACGCGGGCGCCGACGTCAA
>DATHLL010000100.1:0-6765 GCA_035488195.1 Candidatus Elarobacter sp.
TCTGCCTGAACTGCATCATCGCTTCGCTGCTCGTGACCGCGACGCCGGAGGAGCTGGAGCTGGTGATGATCGACCCCAAACGGGTCGAGCTCACCGTCTACAACGGGATCCCGCACCTCAAGAACGAGGTGATCACCGAGCCCTCGATGGCGGCCGGCGCGCTGGCCGCGATCACGCGCGAGATGGACGAGCGGTATACGCGCTTCGCGAAAGCCGGCGTGCGCAAGATCGAAGAGTACAACGCGAAGTTCCCGACCGAGAAGCTGCCCTACGTCGTCGTCGTCATCGACGAGCTCGCCGACCTGATGCTGATCGCGCCGGCAAAGGTCGAGATGCTGATCATGCGGCTCGCGCAGCTCGCGCGCGCGACCGGCATCCATCTCGTCGTCGCGACGCAGCGGCCGTCGGTCGACGTCATCACCGGGTTGATCAAGGCGAACATCCCCTCGCGCATCGCGTTCGCGGTCTCCTCGCAGGTCGACTCGCGGACGATCCTCGACATGGGCGGCGCCGAACGGCTGCTCGGGCGCGGCGACATGCTCTATCTCCCGATCGACGCGCCGAAGCCGATCCGCACGCAGGGCGCGCTGGTTACCGGCCACGAGATCGAGCGGCTCGTCGAGCACTGGAAGCGCCAGGCGCGCGGCGAGGGCGCGAAGGCGATGGAGATCACGCCGATCCGCGAGGACGACGAGCGCGGCGGCGGCGGCGAGCGCAAGAGCGACGAGCTCTGGTACGACGCGGCGAAGTTCTTGCTCGACGCGCGCGTCGCGAAGGGCGATCCGGGCGTCGGCTCGACCGCGGCGCTGCAGGCGCGCTTCTCGATCGGCCACCCGCGCGCGGTGCGGCTGATGCGCCAGCTCGAAGAGTACGGGATCGTCGGCCCCAACGAAGGGACGAAGCCGCGCAACGTCGTCGTCGAGTCGCCGGCCGAGCTCGAGCGCCTCGCCGACCGGTTCGGCCGCCCCGCGCAGACGGATCTGTTCGCGGGATGACCGCCGCCGAGCGGACGCCGCTCGCGCGCACGGTGCGCGGCGTCGCGCTCGCGGTGCTGTTCGGGACGCTGTACGCGCTGCTCGGCCTCGCCGTCTCGCACCGGCCGCCGGCGGGGATCGACCTCGCGGGACGCGCGCTCGCCGGCGAGGCGCCGCGGCTCGCGCTGACGTTCACCGAGTCGTGCTGGTGGGAGGTGCTGGTCGCGCTCGCCGTCGCGATCATCCTGGTCGCGATCCGGTATCCGGCGTGGCGCGCGCGCGCGATCTACGCTTTGATCACGACGCTCTTCACTTGGCAGCTCAGCGACGTGCTGAAGAACGTCTTCAAGCGCCCGCGGCCCGGCTACTGGACGCTGATCCACGAGCCGACGTACTCGTACTCGAGCGGCCACGCGATGTTCGCGCTGGTCGTCTACTGGCTTTGGGCGTGGTTCGTCTGGAAGAGCGATCTTCCGGAGCGGGTGCGCTACGTCGTCGCGCCGCTCGCGTTTCTGTGGGGATGCGGCGTCGTCTGGTCGCGGCTCGCGCTGGGCGCGCACTACGTGAGCGACCTGATCGGCGGCATCCTGCTCGGCGCGGCGACGCTCTCGCTGTTCTCGGCGGCGTCCGGGTTCGCACGCGAACGGGGCATCCGCCTGCGTCCCTAGCCCTCCTCTGCAAATTTACCGTTTATCCGCAAGGCAAAGTGCCAAGTTGGCTCTAAGACAATTCTAAGGTTTCTATGCCGGGTCCGAGCTCGGGGCGTGTTCCTACCACGACCCGAGCTCCGGCATACGCCGCTGAACCAACCCCGACCGAGGAGCCCGCAATGTCTCGAACGTCCTCGCGGTTGGCCCTGACCCTTGCGCTCATCGTCCTCGTCCTCGCCGGCGGCATCACTGCCGCGACCGCGGGGACGACGGGAGCGTTGAGCGGGAGGGTCTTCGACACCGCATCCCAAGCGCCCATCGCCGGCGCGAAAGTTACTGCGACCAGTCCGTCCGGAACGTCGACGACGACGGCGGACAAGAACGGCGCCTTCACGTTCATCTCCCTGACGCCGGACACGTACACGCTCACGGTTTCCGCCCCGGCGTACGACGCGGCGAGCCTGAGCGGGATCACCGTCCAGGCCGACCAGACCGTGACGTATTCCGTCTCGCTCGTGAAGAGGCTCCAGCAGATCGGCCGCGTCTCGTCGCGTTCGAGCGCCTCGCTGATCCAGCCGGGGATCAGCACCGACGTCTACAACATCTCGGCGGTGCAGCAGGGCGCCGCGGCGACGCTGGGCGGCGGCGGCGGCCTCAACAACGCGTACTCGGCGGTCGCCTCGGTGCCGGGCGTCTTCGTCCCGCAGGGGCAGGTCGGCCAGTACCAGTCGATCTTCGTCCGCGGCGCGAACTACACGCAGGTCGGCTACGAGTACGACGGCGTCCCGATCCAGCGCGCGTTCGACCAATATCCCGGCAGCAATCTGTCGAACCTCGGAACGCAAGAGGTGCAGGTCTACACCGGTACCGCTCCGACCGGGACCGGCTCGACGGCGCTGGCCGGCTTCGTGAACCAGGTGATTCGCACCGGGACCTTCCCCGGCTTCGCGAACGCCGTGCTCTCCGCCGGTTCACCGGTTCCGTACAGCAGCGTGCGCGTCGAAGGCGGCGGCTCGTCGCCCAACCGGCTGTTCAACTACTATGTCGGGGTCGGCGGCTACAACCAGAACATCGTCTACGAGAGCGGCACCCAGTTCGACGCGACGTACGGCGGACTGCTGGACGTCTACCGCGCGAACTGCGGGACCGCTCACCCGACGGCAGGCTGCTACAAGGTCGCCTCCGGTCCCGGCGGATCCGCGCTGGGGCCGAACGGCTACGAGCTCGGACCGCTCTTCTGGGGCGCATCGACGCTGCTCGTCGACCGTGACAACGTCGCGAACGTTCACCTCGGGATCCCGCACCGCATCAACAACGACGGCGGCAAGGACGACATCCAGCTGCTGGGCAACGTCGTCCTGACGCAGACGTACTTCGCGACCTCGCCGTACGACTGGGGCAAGTACTACGGCCAGGTCATCACCGGGACCGCGGGCGGCAACCAGCCGTGCAGCGCGGCGATCACGACGAACTGCAACCGCTACGGCGCGGTCGCGCTCAACTACATCGACAAGCTGTTCTACCGGGGCGCGACGGGGGCGTTCCTGCAGCCCGGCGACGTGACGAACACCCAGCTCGCGTACTTCCCGAACTCGCCGACGAACCGGGGGATCAACGCGCCGATCGCCGCGTACGAGGACGACAACTACCAGCAGAACGGCGCGATCTTCAAGGTCCAGTACCAGCGCAACTTCAATTCCCGCTCGTACGCGCGGCTCGCGGCGTACACCGAGTACTCGGACTGGCTCCAGTACGGGATGGGCGGGGTGAACCCGAATTTCTACGGCTCGATCTCCGCCGATTACAAGCTCGGCTCGCACACGCGCGGGCTCGACTTCAACTACGCGAACCAGCTCAGCGACAAGCACCTGCTGAACTTCACGGCGGCGTACGTTACCTCGAACACGTTCCGCAACAACGACTCCGGCTACTCGAACGCCAACAGCGTGGTCGCGTACATGGTCGACTCGCGGAACCCGACCGCGGGCGTCTGCTACGGGCCGGCCGGCGGAGCGGGAATCTCGTGCACGGCCAGCGCGACGAACAACCCGGCCCGGTATCTCATCCCTTCGCCGACGGCTCCCTCGTCCTCGCTCGTTCCCGCGGCCGGCTCCCCGTCGGTCGCGACGGCCGCGACGCTCACCTGCGGCAGCGGTCCCTGCGCGTACCTGGTCGTCGCCAACGGCAACTCGGCGACGTACAACACCGTCACGCCGAAGTTCTCGACGCTCGCGCTGAGCGACAAGTGGCAGGTCACCCCGCGGCTCTCCTTGGACCTGGGACTGCGCTACGACGACTTCAAGTACGCGCTCACGAGCACGACCGGCGATGCGGCGCGCACCTTCTGGGTCAACAACTTCAACGCATTCAACTGCTACGACAGCTTCACCCAGTCGCTGGTCGCCGCGCCGTCCGCGAACGGTTGCGGCGCGCTGAACGCCGCCGGCAGCACGCGCTACACGCAAGCGCAGTTCTCCGCCGTGAGCGCGCCGTTCGAGGACTACCCCGAATGGCAACCGCGTTTCGGCGGAACGTACACGGTGAACCGTAACGACGTCGTCCGCTTCTCGTACGGGAAGACCGCTCAGCCGTCGAGCTCCGCGTTCCAGCAGTACAACACGATTCAGCCGAACCTGATCTCCGCGAACACGCCGTTCTACTCGCTCGGCTTCACCAACCCGAGCCATCACATCGTCCCGGAGGAGTCGTACAACTACGACGCCTCCTGGGAGCACCAGTTCAGCGGCACGAACGCGTCGTTCAAGCTCACGCCGTATCTTCGCACCACGAACGCCGAGATCTCGACGGTGCTGCTCGACCCGAAGACGAACTTCGTCAGCGGGATCAACATCGGCCACAAGAACGTCAAAGGCCTCGAGTTCGAGATCCAAAAGGGCGACCTGAACCGGAACGGGCTCTACGGCCAGCTGAGCTACACGTACACGTTCGCCCGAATCCGCTTCGACAAGACGCCGAAGGGCACCACGGTCGTCGACGGCTTGAACAACTCGATCAAGCAGTACAACGCCTACACGTCCTTCTGCGCCGCGAATCCGGGCGATCCGCGCTGCACGACCGGGTCCTCCGCCGGCAGCGCAGTGTCGTGGACGACGAAGAACATGCCGGCCGCAGCGTGCTTCACACCCTCGGGCGCGTCAGACCCCGCCTGCGCCGCGGGCGACATCGCGAACCCGTATTGGAACGCCGCGCCGCAGGGGCTCTTCGATCCGGGCGCCATGTATCCGCTCTACAACACGTACGCGGGCACGTCGCTCTACAGCGGGTCCAATCAGACCTACATCCCCTCGCACGTGCTGACGTTCATCGGAAACTACAAGCACAACCGGTTCAACGTCACTCCGACGCTGCAATTCCAAGGCGGCGGCCAGTACGGGGTTCCGCTGGCGGTCGCGGGCGTGAACCCGGCGGGCGGATGCGCCGCGCTGCCGGGCTCGGCCGCGACGACGGCCGGCGATCCGCGCTACGCGGGCGCCGCGATCGCCGCGCGGCCGTACGACGCGTCCTCCTGCGCGGCGGGGCTCGCGATCCCGGACCCGTATACGCACCGGTTCGATCCGTACGGGGCCTTCACCGAGCCGAACAAGCTGTCCGGAAACCTGTCCGTCTCGTACGACGTCTCACGCCGGGCGACGGTCCGGCTCGACATGGTGAACGTGCTGGCGTCCTGCTTCGGCGGCAGCAAAGTGCCGTGGTCGATCGGCGGGAACGCCGGCTGCGACTACCGCGGATATCGCAGCGTCGGGAACTTCTACAACCCGGGCGACGCGATCCAGACGATCGTGCAGTATCCGTACGGGCCGAACTTCGGGAACGTCTTCCAATCGACGACCGGCGGACAAGCCAACCCGTTCCAGCTCTTCATGTCGGTGAACCTGAAGATCTAGCGCTGGGAACCGCACGCGACGCGGCCCGGTGCATCGCGCCGGGCCGCGCCGTTTTTCGCGGCGTCAGCGGTGCGCGATCAGCGGCGGGCGCTTGGTGTGGAACGACGTCGCGCGCTGGTAGCGCGTGCCGAGCCAGGTCAGCGCGGGCTCGCCCCAGGCGCGGCCGAGGAACGAGATCGAGGTCGGGAGATTCTCCGGGCCCATCCCGTTCGGCATCGCGATCGCCGGCAAGCCGGCGAGATTCCCCGGTGAGATCAGCGAGGTCGCGCCCGGATACTTCGGCCACGCCTTCTCGAACGGCAGCCCGACCGGATACGTGACCGTCGGAAGCGTCGGCGAGACGATCGCGTCGTAGCCGTCCATCGCGCGCTCGAGCGCGGCGTTCAGCTTCGCGCGCTGGCGCATCGCGTCGATGTAGTCGACCGCCGGCGTCGCGTAGGCGACGTAGCCGCCGAGCTTGTCGTCGGCATTGCGCAGCTCGTGCGATCTCCCCGACTCGATCAGGTCGCGGAACGCCGCGGCGCCTTCCGCATCGACGATCGTACCGACGACCGGTCCCCACGGGCCTTTCGGCAGCGCGACCTCGCCCGCGACGTCGGCGAACGACGCGATCGTCTTCAGCGAGGCGCGGAAGTTCGCGACGACCTCGGGCATCGACGCTTTCGTCGCGTCCTTCAGCACCGCGACGCGCAGCTTGCGGCGCGGCGCCGTCAGCGGGCCGTCGACCGCGGTCGGATCGTTCGGATCGGCGCCCGCGATCACGCCGAGGATCGTCTCGGCGTCGCGCGCGCTGCGCGTCAGCGGGCCGAGCTTGTCGAGCGTCCAGCACAGCGCCATCGCGCCGTGGCGCGAGACGCGGCCGTACGTCGGGCGCAGCCCGGTCACGCCGCACGCCGTCGACGGGAACAGGATCGAGCCCGACGTCTCGGAGCCGATCGCGAAGCCGACGAGTCCGGCCGCGGCCGCGATCCCCGAGCCGCTCGACGAGCCGCCGCTCCAGTACTTCGCGTTCCACGGCGTGCGGCCGGGGCCGGTGAACGACGCGTCGGCGTCACCGTAGCCGAACCCGCCGGCGAGCTCGACCATGGCGAGCTTCGCGAGCAGCACGGCGCCGGCGGCGGAGAGCTTCTTCACCACCGTCGCGTCGTACGCGAAGCGCTGGTTGCGGTACGGCGCGGCGCCCCACGTCGTCGGCGCGTCCGGCGTCGCGAGCAGATCCTTGACGCCGTACGGGAT
>DATHLL010000101.1:0-3506 GCA_035488195.1 Candidatus Elarobacter sp.
GACTTCCAGTCGCTCGCGCGCTCGTACGGCTACGACCAGCGCGCGTTCCTGATCGCGCTGCGCCGCGCCGGGCTCACCTCGCTCGCGGTGCAGGAGGAGCTGGGCGGGCAGGTCTCCGCGAACCCGAGCGCCGCGCTCTACGCGGGCTCCGCGCTGCTCAACCAGGCGAAGCTGACCGGCTTCCGCGACCCGGTCTTCCGGCGGCTTGCGGCGAGCGGGCTCCGCAGCGACGAGGTCTACCTCGTGGCGTACGACCGTGCGACGGCGGACCGCTACGCGCGCGCGCTCGCGCTGAAGTTCTCGCGGCGCGCCGTCCGCGTCGTGAGCGGCGGTCTGCCCGAGGTGTTCGCGATCCGCACGCAGGCGGACTACTTCGGCTCGGTCGGGCTCGGGCTGCCGCAGGACCGCGTCGCGCTCGCGCGCGAGCTCGCGCTCGCGCTGGTCCCGCGGCTGCAGAACGACGAGCGCTTCAAGGCGCCGCAGATCGATGCGCTGGTCGGCGACGCGGTGCGCGGTCACGACGCGCACACCGTCGTCTTCTTCGGCTTGCGCAATCAAGTGCTCGGGTATCCCGACAACATCGACGCGGCGGCGAACGCGCTGCGCGCGGCGAAGGCCGACTTCGGCACGATCGAGACCTACGACGTCAAGCAGAACCAAGCCGGGAGCGAGACGCTCGCGAAGGATCTCCCCGACCGTACCGTGCGGCTGCAGGCGATCTCGAAGGTCGAGCTCGACAAGCTGCGCCCCGAGGAGATCGTGCAGCGCTACGATCTCGGCGTGCGCGAGCGGAACGTGCGCGTCGTGTATCTCCGGCCGTTCGCGCACCAGTGGAACGGGATGTCGATCCAGGCGACCAACGTCGCGCTGGTCGCGCAGATCGCGCAGGGCGTCCGCCGCGCGGGGCTGCGCGTCGGGCCGGCGTCGCCGTTCGAGCGTTTCGTCACGCGCTGGTGGGAGATCGCGCTCGCGTCGCTCGCGGTGCCGGCGATCCTGCTGCTGCTGGTGGCGGAGTTCGGCGCCGGCGGGATGCGCTGGCTGATCGCGTTCGTCGTCGTCGACGTGCTGCTGGTGCTGGCCGGGTTCGCGGTGCACCATGACATGGCGGTGCGCAAGCTGCTCGCGCTGATCGGCGCGATCGCGTTCCCGGTCGCGGGGTTCGTCGCGGTCGCGCCTGCGTTCCGCGCGGATCCCGCGCGATCGGGCGGCGGTGCGATCCTCGACGGGATTCGCGTCCTCGCGATCGCGACCGCCGTGACGCTGGGCGGCGCGCTGGTCGTCGTCGGTTTGCTCTCGACCCCGCTGACGATGACCGAGATCGACCGCTTCAGCGGGGTGAAGCTCGTCCTCGCCGTGCCGCCGCTGGCGTGCCTGCTGCTCTACCTCTTCACGCGCCGGTGGGGCTCGAAGTTGACCCTGCGCGAGCTCGGCGAGCGGCCCGTCACCGTGCTCCCGCTGATCGCCGGCGTCGCGCTGCTCGCGATCGGCTACCTCGTGCTGACGCGCAGCGGCAACCAGAGCGACATCGCGCCGTCCGGGCTCGAGCTCGCGGTGCGCGCGCACCTGACGACGCTCTTGCAGGTGCGCCCGCGCTTCAAGGAGTTCGTCCTCGGCTTCCCCGCGCTGATGCTCGTCCCGGCGCTGCTCCCGGCGCACCGCGCGCGGTGGGGCTGGCTGCTCGCGCTCGCGATCGGGGTCGGGCTCGGCGACGTCGTCGACACGTTCTCGCACCTGCACACCGCGCTCGCCGTCTCGCTCCTCCGGCTCGCGAACGGCGTCGTGCTCGGGATCGCGATCGGCGCGATCGCGATCCTCGTCTACCGCTGGGCGGCGGCGTTCTTCGCACGGCGGGAAACCGAAGGCCGGGTGCGCGAGCAAACGGGGTGAGCCCGCGTTTTCTCCTCAGTGGATACTACGGCTTCGGCAACCTGGGCGACGAGGCGCTCTTGCAGGTCATCGTCGAGCAGTTGCGCGCGCGCTGGCCGGGCTGCGCGATCGACGTGCTGAGCGGCGACCCCGAGGGAACGGCCCGCGCCTACGGCGTCGAGGCGACGCCGCGGATGGACCTCGGCCGCGTCCGCGGCGCGATCGAGCGCGCCGACGTCGTCCTCTCCGGCGGCGGCGGGCTGCTGCAGAACGCCACCAGCCTGCGCAGTCTCCTGTACTACAGCGGCGTGATCCGCGGCGGGCTCGCGGCCGGGAAGCCGACGCTGGTCTTCGCGCAGTCGGTCGGCCCGCTCGACTTCTGGGGGCGCGCGGTGGTGCGGAAGTTCTGCAAGGGGCTGACCGCGGCGACGGTCCGCGACGAGCGCTCGCGCGCGCTGCTCGGCTCGCTGCTCCCCGGCGTCGCGGCGGAGCGGACCGCCGATCCGGTCTTCCTCTTCGAGCCGGGCGGCGAGCCGCTCGACCTCGCCGCCGAGGGTCTGGCCGGGGACGACGCGCCGCTGGTCGTCGTCTCGGTGCGCAAGTGGCAGGGCGCCGACGTGACGGCGCGGACGCTGGCGAGCGCGATCGACCGGCTCTCGGGGCGGCACGGCGCGCGGGTCGCGTTCCTCCCGCTCGGCGGGCCGCCGGACGCCGAGGTGTCGACGACGATCATCCGCCGTTGCGCCTCGACGCCGGTTTTGCTCCCCGACTACCCGCTGAACCAGGCCGCACAGGTGATCGGCCGCGCCTCGCTGGTGATCGGGATGCGGCTGCACGCGCTGATCATCGCGGCGCGGCTCGGCGTCCCGTTCCTCGCGCTGCCGTACGATCCGAAGGTGACGGCGCTGCTCGAGGACCTGCGCTATCCGGCGCGGCCGCTGTTCGTCCCCGGCGAGCCGGCGCCGCCGCCGAGCGAGGTCGCGGCGCGCATCGACGACGCATGGGAGCGCCGCGACGCGCTCGCCGCCCACTTGCGCGGCGTGCGGCCGGAGATCGAGCGGCTCGCCGCGCGCAACTTCGACGTGCTGGACGACGTCGTGACGCGAACGGTCCACAAGGCGGCCGGCACCGAGGCCTGAACGCCGCGATCGGCGCGGCGCGGCGGGAGTGCGACACCCCGGCGCCCGAAATGCGTCCGTTCGATGTCCGAGACGACCGCGCGGGACTACCGCTCGACCCTGAACCTCCCGAAGACCGAGTTCCCGATGCGCGGCGAGCTCCCGAAGCGCGAGCCCGAGCGCGTGCGCTGGTGGGCCGAGCGCGGCACCTACCGGCGGCGGCTCGAGCGGAACCGCGCCGCGGGCGGCAAGGCGTTCGTGCTGCACGACGGGCCGCCGTACGCGAACGGCGACCTGCACATGGGCCACTTCCTCAACCGCGTCCTCAAGGACGCGCTGGTGAAGATCCACTTGCTGGCCGGCGAGTACGCCGACTTCGTCCCCGGCTGGGACATGCACGGCTTGCCGATCGAGCGCGAGACGCTGAAGCATCTCGGCGCGGATTTCCGGCAGATCGATCCGATCGCGCTGCGCGCGGCGTGCCGCGAGCGCGCGCTGTACTGGCTGAACCACCAGCGCGAC
>DATHLL010000102.1:0-2432 GCA_035488195.1 Candidatus Elarobacter sp.
ACAGGCCTGCACGTCGCTTGCGCCGTCGGGGACCGGAACGAGCCGCTCGACCGGCGCCAGGCAGTACTCACCGTACCCGCCGATCGCGTTGGACGTGACGACGCGGTCGCCGACCTTCAGGTCGCTCGTCGTCTGGGGGCCGAACGCTTCGATCGCACCGCAGACTTCCTGGCCGGGCGTATATGGCGTCTGCGTCTTGTACAGTCCCGTTCGATAGTAGGTGTCGATGTAGTTGATCCCGATCGCGGCGTTGCGAATGAGCGCTTGACCCGGACCCGGCGTGGGGCGGGGAACGTCCTTGAGCTTGAGAACCTCCGGTCCGCCGGTCTGTTCGATGACGATTGCTTTCACGAGTCTCCCTTTCTCGGGGCCACTTCGCTCAACGCCCGATGTATCCTGAGGGGTGGGCGGCGTGCAGGTAACTCCAGTTGCCCTTCGTCAGCTGATAAAAATACACGTTCGGATCGTTCGTGTCGCCGAACGGGTCGAAGGTGAACGAGCCGACCATCGTGTCGAAGGCGATCGGCTGGGCGAACGCGCGGGCAAGCACGATGCGCGAGTTCGTGCCCATCCGGCGCGACGCCGTCACGACCATCTGCATCGCAGCGTAGCCGAACGCCGAGATCGGGTTCAGCCCGCCGTAGCGGCTTTCATAGTCCACCTTAATCCTGGAGATCGCCGGGACTTGGTTCAGCGGCGGCATCGAGCTCGAGACGATGAATCCTTCGACCGCGTCGCCGTACGACGGCGCAAGGCCGGCATCGAAGCAGCCCTGCGAGCCGTTGAAATTCCCGCGGTATCCGGCGGTGCGCAGGGCCGGGATGATCCCTCCGAGGTCGCGGGCGAGGCCGGCGATGAAGACGAGGTCCGGCTGCGCGGCGAGCGCCGCGCGCGCGGCGGCGGGGTAGTCGGGACTGTCGGCATCGATCTGGACGGGCGTGGCGCTCAAGCCGTCCGCCTGCGCCTGGCGGGCGAACGCGGAGGCGACGGCCGGGCCGTAGTCGGCCTGCGCGAGCGAGACGACGGCGATCGTCGAGCCGCGCTTGTCGCGCTTCACGACGCGCGCGTGGAGGATCCCTTCGGTCGTGTCCTTGGTCGGCAGGCGAAAAACGTTGCGGTAGCCGTGCGCGGTCAGCGAATCGGTCGACGCCGCCGGGACGACGATCGGCATGTTCGCGTTCGCATAAAATTGCAGGACCGCGTCGGTGACTTTGCCGCTGAGGTGGCCGATCGCGACCGACTGGGTTTGGTCGTCGATCGCGAACCGCGACGACAGCAACGCGAACGCGACGGTGTTTTGATCGTCGAAGGTGCGCAGCGCGTAGAATCGGTCGTTGGGGAGGCGGGTGAAGTTCGCGTCGTCGATCGCGCCGCGCACGCCGTTGACGAGCGCTTGACCGCTGGACGCGTCGGGACCGGTCAGCGGGCAGAGGACGGCAACGCTGGTCTGCAGCGCGAGGGTTTGCGCGCCGGCGGGGGTGGGGGCGGCGCTTGCAGACGCCGCGAGCGAGCCGGCGAGGAAGCGGCCGCGAGACGTCACGGGCGAACGGCGTAGCCGGCGACGGTCGTCACGAGGAATGCGACCGAGAACGCCATGTTCCCGACGAAGACGCGCTCGTTCAACACGAAGAAGTTCGAGGCGAAGCGGATGAGGCGGCCTTCGTACACGACGAGGACCAGCGCCAGGAGGATGCCGAGGTAGTAGGCCCTACTGGCGTGCGCAAGGATCCCGGCGCCGAGCAGCATCGCCATCATCGCGACGTGGAGAGCGAGCGGAAGAACACGCGAGGCCGGAACCCCGAACCGCACCGGGATCGAGCGCAGATTCTGCGTGCGGTCGACGTCGTAGTCCATGAGCGCATACAGGATGTCGAAGCCGGCGACCCAGACGGTGACGGCGGCGGCGAGCAGAATTGCGGCGGGAGTGACGGTCCCGGTTACGGCGATGAACGCGCCGAGCGGCGCGAGCGCGTCGACGCCGCCGAGGATGAAGTGCGCGGCCCACGTGAAGCGCTTCGTGAGCGGATAGAGCAGAATCGCGAGCGCCGCGATAGGGAGCAGCGCGACGCACAGCGGGTTGAGATTCCAGGCGGCGACGAGGGTCAGCACGAGGCCGGCGACGATCGCGACCGGCATGACGGCGGGCCCGAGCGCGCCGCTCGCGGTCGGGCGCGCGGCCGTGCGCGGGTTCGCGGCGTCGATGCGGCGGTCGAAGAAGCGGTTGGCGGCCATCGCCGCGGTCCGCGCGCCGAGCACGGCGAGCGTGATCCAGATCAGCTGCGGCAGCGTCGGAACGCCGCGCGCGCCCATCACCGCGCCGACGTACGCAAACGGCAACGCGAAGAGCGTGTGCTCGATGCGGATGTCTTTCAGGAAGAGCTTCACCGGCGTCATTCTACTTCGCAACCGTCGGTGCCGGTAGCGGCAATTGT
>DATHLL010000103.1:0-4168 GCA_035488195.1 Candidatus Elarobacter sp.
TGATCTCGTGGCCGTCGGCTTGGACGGCGAACATCGTGCACGACTTCACGGCGCGCTCGCCGTCGAGGACGACGACGCAGACGCCGCAGCTCGACGTGTCGCAGCCGACGTGCGTCCCGGTGAGCCCGAGCGCCTCGCGCAAGAAGTAGACGAGGAGCGTGCGCGGCTCGACGTCGCGCTCGTACATCGTCCCGTTGACCTTGACCGAGACCTTCATCGCAGACCCTCCACACCGAGCCGTTCGAGCGCGACCGTCAGCGCGCGCCCGACCAGCACGCCGGCCATCTCTTTCTTGAACTCGACCGAGCCGCGGTTGTCCGCGGCCGGATCGGCGGTCGTCCGCGCGGCGTCGACGGCGGCGCGGATCAGCTCTCTTGCCGGCTTCGCGCCGTTCAAGATCCGCTCGGCGTCCTTCACGCGCAGCGCGGTCGGGCCCGCGGCGCCGATCGCAACGCTCGCGTCCGAGATCGCGCCGTCGTCGCCGAGCGTCACCCGCACGGCGGCCACCGCGGTGGCGAAGTCGCCGACCTTCCGTTCGATCTTCTGGAACGCGCCGGCGGTGCGCCCGCCCGGACTCGGGAAGCGCACTTCGAGCGCGAGCTCGCCGTCGGCGACCGCGGTCGTGAACGAGTCGATCAGGAAGTCGTCGATCGCGACGACCCGGGTTCCGTCGTGGCCGCGCACGACCACCGAGGCGCGTCCGGCCAGCGCGGCCACGGCCCAGTCGCCGGCGGGATCGTTGTGGCACAGGCTGCCGACGACGGTGCCGGACTGGCGCACGACGGGATCCGCGACGACGCGCGAGACGTCCGCGATCATCCGGTACTTCGAGCCGATCAGCGGCGATCGCTCGAGCGCGACGTCGCGGGCGAGCGCGCCGATCGCGAGATAGCCGCCGTCTTCCTTGACGTACGCGAGGTCCGGGAGCCGGTTGATGTCGACCAGGACCGCGGGGCGCGCGAGCCGGAAGCGCATCGCCGGGATCAGGCTTTGGCCGCCGGCGAGGACGCGCGCGTCGGCGCCGTGCTCGCGAAGCAGGGAGAGCGTCTCGTCGATCGAGCCGGCTCGATGGTACTCGAAGGGGGCAGGAAACATACAGCCCTCCGTACGCGCCTAGATTGTCGGGGACTCCGAGGTTACCGCGGCGTTCCGGCGGGCTCCTGTGGGCTAGGCGTGAGTGCCGCCGCAGCACGAACCGCCCCGCCGCCCGCGGGCGCGGAGCGCGATCATCGCGGTCGAGATCGGCGCTTCGTAGACCGGCTTCCCGGCGCTGTAGGCGGCGAGGACGCGCGTCGCCATGATCTGCTCCGGCGCGACGCGCATCCAGTCGCGGTCGAGCACCGCGAAGTCGGCGTGCTTGCCGACCGCGATCGAGCCGGCGTCCCGTTCGATGAAGCACGCGCGGGCGGCCCAGAGCGTCATCGACTTCAGCGCTTCGTCGCGCGTCATCCGCTGGCGCGGGTACCAGCCGCCCGCGGGCTGGTTCGCCTCGTTCTCGCGCGCGATCGCGGCGTGGAAGGTGCGGCGCGTGTCGACCGTCTCGACCGGCGCGTCGGTGCCGTTCGCGATCGTGACGCCGGTGTCGAGCAGCGAGCGCCACGCGTACGCGCCTTGCACGCGCTCGGGCCCGAGGCGCGCCTCGGCCCACGGCATGTCGCTGATCTGGTGCGTCGTCTGCATCGCCGGGATGACGCCGAGCTTCGCGAAGCGCGGGATGTCGTCCGGCGAGAGCACCTGAGCGTGTTCGATGCGCAGCCGGTGATCGTGCGTCGGAACCTTGCGGAGGGCGTCCTCGTACGCGTCGAGGACGACGCGGTTGCCGCGGTCGCCGATCGCGTGCGTGCAGACTTGGAAGCCGGCCCGCAGCGCGCGCTCGCAGAGGTCTTGCACCTGCGCCTGCGTCGTGCGCAGGAGCCCGGTGTTCGACGGGTCGTCGCTGTACGGCGCGAGCAGCGCGGCGCCGCGCGACCCGAGCGCACCGTCGATGTAGAGCTTGATCGCGCGGATCGCGAGCCGTCCGTCGCTGCCGAACGGCCGCGGCCCGCGCGCGAGATACCGCGCGACGAGCGCGTCGTCGCTGCCGGCGAGCATGACGTGGTTGCGAAGCGTGTAGCGGCCGGCGTGCGCGAGCTCTTCGTACGCGGCGATGACGTTCTGACCGACGCCCGGATCGCCGATCGCGGTCAGCCCCCAGCGGTGGCATTCTTTGAGCGCCGCCTCGCTCGCGCGCACGAGTTGCTCGTGCGAGGGCGGCGGGATCGCTTTGGTGATCAGCCCCATCGCGTTGTCGATGAAGACGCCGCTCGGCGCGCCGTGGTCGTCGCGCAGGATCCGCCCGCCGCTCGGATCGGCGGTATTCGGCGTGACGCCCGCGAGTGTCATCGCCTTCGCGTTCGCCAGCAGCGCGTGCCCGTCGACCCGGTACAGCACGACCGGCCGGTCCGGGACCGCCGCGCTGAGCGCGTCGTGCGCCGGAAACGCCTTGCCCGGCCACAGATTCTGATCCCACCCGTCGCCGACGAGCCACGGATCGCGCGAGCCGCGCGCGAACGCCGCCGTCCGCCGCACGACCTCCTCGAACGAAGCGACGTGCACGAGATCGACCTCGTGCAGCGCCGTCCCGACCTGCGTGAAATGCAGATGCGAGTCGATCAGCCCCGGCAGCACCGTGACGTCGCCCAGATCGAGCACCTTCGTCTGCGGCCCGCGCAGCGCGCGAGCACCCTCACGCGACCCGACGTAGACGAACCGTCCGCCCCGCACCGCGAACGCCTGCGCGCGCGGCGTCCGCGGGTCGACCGTGTGGACGGTCGCCGCGGTGACGATGAGATCGGGCGCATGCCCATCGTCGGCCGCCGCAAGTGCCGGAGCTGCCGTGGCGGCAGCCAACCCTGCAAGAACCGTGGATCGCCGCATGACCGCGAATTCGGTAACGACGCGAAGCGCCCCGCCGACACCGCAAAAGGTACGCCAGATGGTGCCATGCTGTTGTCACGGCGGTCGGGTAGGCTACGAGAGACGGTCGGCGACTACGGTTTGACCTCGCCGGCTGGTTGCGGTATACTGACTAGACTAGTCAGAAACCGATCCCGGGAGAACGACGTGCATATCGAAGCCGAATGGCCGCTCCAAGACGCGAAGGCGAACCTTAGTCAGCTCGTCAATCGCGCGCTTGCCGACGGGCCGCAACGCATCACGCGCCATGGCCGAGCTGCGGCCGTCGTGTTGTCCGAGCGGGACTACGAGCGGCTCGTAACGCGCACGCGCGGCTCGCTGAGCAGCTTCCTGGCGAACTCAGCGTTGCGGGAGATCGATTTCGACGTGCGCGATCGCTCCGACACCGGCCGGGAGATAACGTTCTGAGCGGCTTTTTGTTGGATACGAACGTCCTCTCGGACCTGACCAAGCCGCGTCCGAACAGCGGCCTCCGGAGATGGCTCGACGAGCGCGATGAAGAGAGCCTGTACCTGAGCGTCCTCACGCTCGGGGAGATTCGCCAAGGTATCGCGATGGCTCGCGAAGATCGGAAGCGCCGCGCGAAGCTCGAACAAGCATTGGCGGATTTCCGTGCGCGGTTCGCGGGCCGGGTGCTCGACGTCGATCGCATCGTCGCTGAGACATGGGGCGAGGTCAACGGGCGCACTCGCGTGCAAGGGACACCGGTCTCGACGGTCGATGCGCTGATCGCCGCGACGGCGATCGCGCACAAGCTCATCATCGTCACCGGAAACGCGCGGGATTTCGAGAAGACCGGCGCGCACATACTGAACCCGTTCGACTAATGGAGCGCCTCTTCAGGCGGAGTTCGACGCGGTGCGAGCCCGCGTTCGCGCAGCCGTATCTCGAAGACGCCGCCGTACGGCGCCGATCCTATCGCTGACCGCCCGGGCGGCTGCGGCTCGCCCTTCGACAAGCTCAGGGTGACGTTGGGTCAGGGCGCGGTGGCTCGCCGCAAGGTCACGCTGAGCTTGTCGAAGCGTGGTCTCGGAGGCTACATGCCGCCGATGATCGCGCGGAAGGCGGGGTGGAGGTCGCAGGCGTGGCGGTCGCTATGAGCGAGGACCGCGCTGGCGGAGCCTTTGACCGCGGCGCTCGACGGACCGATCACGCGAACCGGCGGCTCGCCGCTGCGGATGATGAGCGCTTCGTAACGGCCGGGCTTGCTCTC
>DATHLL010000104.1:0-3488 GCA_035488195.1 Candidatus Elarobacter sp.
ATGCGGCGAAACCTCGACTGCGCTGTGATTCGACAGCTTCACTCGACGTTCGATATCGCGGGCGTTGCGCCGGTGCAGTCCGTCAAAGGTGTGTTCACGGAGGGCGGACCCGCGTATCCGGGTTCGTCGATCCCGGCAAAGACGCATATTCAGATCGCGGTGCGCGATCCGGCATGCATCAAAGGCGTCTTTCGTGTGCCGAGGCTTTCCTTGAACTGACCCGGGCTCGTTGCGGCTCGGTCGTCAGTTGGGCGGCGTCGGTGCGGCGGTCGCTGTTGCGGGTGCGGGCTGTGCCGGCGCCGATGCGCCGGGAGCGGTCTGCGGGGTCCACATCTGCTGGTCGGGGGTTGGCGGGGCGGCGCGTTCGGATTCGAAGGCGGGGTTGAAGTCGTCGCGCAGCGTGCCGAGCTTGTTCAGGGCGGTGTAGGTGAGCTTCGAGACGCCGCGGATGAAGCGGCGGCCGGACTCGAGCGTCGGGAGATCGGTCGTCATCACCGCGATGACGTACGGGTCGGGGCTCTGCGGGTTCACGATGCCGACGTCGTTCAGGGTGTCGTGCAGCGTGCCGGTCTTGTGCGCGACCGTCGTGCCGGCGGGGAGCGGCGCCGGGAGCAGCGAGTTGTGCTGCTGACCGCGCAGGATCGCGATCATCTCGCGCGAGGACCACTCGTCGATGAGCTGTTCCTTCGCCATCGCGCCGAGCAGGTGCGCCATGTCGGCCGGGCTTGAGCGGAGCGCCCAGCGGATCCCGTTGCCCTCGGAGCGGATGAAGTCGTGCAGCTTCGTATGGGTGAGCCCGTAGTCGGCCATCGTCTCGTTGATGCTCTGCCGCCCGACCAGCCGGATCAGCATGTTGGTCGCGGTGTTGTCGCTCACGTCGATCATCAGCGAAAGGAGCCGCGAGACCGGGTAGCTGCGCCCGACGGGCGCGTCGCACAGGTCGCCGGAGCCCCAGTCCTTGTCGGAGCGCCGTAACGTCAGCTTGGTGTTCAGGTCGAACTTCCCGCCGACGAGCTGCTTGAAGACCTCGACCATCACCGGGATCTTGATCGTCGAGGCGGCCGGCATCTCGGCGCCCGTGTTGATCCCGGTCGTCAGCCCGGTGACGACGTCCTCGACCGCGATCCCGACGTGCCCCGGCGCGCGCATCGAGTACGCCGAGAGCTGGGACTGCAGATCGTCCAGCGGCCCGCCCGCGCCGAGCGCCGCCGCCGGCGACACCATCGCGAGCGGAACGGCGAGAGCGACGACGGCGGCAACGACTCGTCGTGGTACGCGCATTGTATCCTATTAATCGGCACGCTCCGACAAAAGTCAAGAGCCCGTTGGACAGCCGATCACTTCTTACCGCGGCGCGGCTTCGATGCGCCGGCCGGGCCGGACGGCGGCGCTTCCGGTGGCGGCGGGATTGGCTTCGCCCGTGGCCCGCCTTGCTGGGCGTACGCTTCCCTCGCGACGCTCGAGTCGGCCTTCACGAGAATATTCGTGTTGTTCCGCAGCGCGTTGCGGAGATGCTCGTTCAACTTCGTCCCGGGCGTCGCGTATGCGAGGCGCAAGCGTCCGTCGCCCTTCCCGCGGCTATCCGCGGGCGTAACGGCGATCGGCTGTTTTTCGACCGGGTCGGTGACCCACATCTTGAAGTCGTCGAACTTGATGAATTGGATGTCCGTGATCGGCGTCGGGTAGTGGTGCACGCCGCCGACGGGCTCGCCTCCCGTGTCGGTCGACTTCGTCGAGGTGATGAACCCGGTGTGGTGCGGCGCGTTCAACGGCACGTTGGCGTTGAACGGTGAGTCGACCCACTGCGCGATGCCCTTCGCGTCCTCGATCTTCGTGTCGAGGATCTTCTGAAGGTCGGCTGCGCTGCCGAGAGCGGGGTTCATCTCGACGATCTTCTCGAGGGAGCCCGGGAATTTCGCATAAACGCGCTGCGCGAACTGACGCAGATTGTCGACCTTCTTCGGGTCGGCGCAGAACTGCGAGCTCCACTCCATCCCGGCCATGTTCTTGATGAAGAGCCAGCCGTCGTCGTCGACGACCCACATGCCGCCGCCGTGATGGTCCTGGTAGCCGTCCGGGCTCTTCTGGTTCTTGCTGCTGAGGAGCGGATACATGAAGCGCTGCGCGCTCGCTTCTTTGGTGATGTTTTGCAGCGCCAGGCGCGACTTCACGTAGAGCTCGCTGTCCTTGCGCGGTTCGTGGTCGGGAATCTCGACCGCCCACGGCACGTCCTCGTGCTCGAAGTGCGTACCGTGCCCGCCGCTCAGCGGCCCAGCGGGCTTCGACTTGCCGGGTCCGGTCGTCGAAGGCGCTGCATCGCGTGCACCTGTTCGCGCGCCGGCTGTGCGCGCGCCGGCTGTGCGCGCGGCACCGCGACCGCCGCGCTTGGCTTGAGGACTCGCTTTGCGTTTTCTCGTTGCTGCCATCCCACGCTCCGTTTCAGCGAACGCGCCGGGCTAGACGGCCGGGCACGCGCCTTCCTTCGTGAGCAACCCAAGCATAACCCTTGTTCAGCCGCGAACGTACGGGACGCCGTCGGCGGCCGGGGCGCGCACGCGCCCGGCGAAGCCGGCGAGCGCGACGATCGCCGCCAGGTACGGGAGCGCCTGCAGCAGCTCGCTCGGGACGCCCGCGCGCTGCAGCGAGAACTGGAGCGCGGCGAAGAAGCCGAAGAACAGCGCCGCGCCGGTCGCGCCGAGCGGCGTCCAGCGGCCGAAGATCACCGCGGCCAGCGCGATGAAGCCGCGGCCGGCGGTCATCCCGTCGGAGTACAGGTCCAGCTCCGCGAGCGACAGATAGACGCCGCCGAGCGAGCAGATCGCGCCGCCGATCACGACCGCCCAGAAGCGCGTCGCGAGCGCGTCGATCCCGGCCGACTCCGCGGCGCTCGGGTCCTCGCCGCACGCGCGCACGCGCAGTCCCCACGGCGTGCGGTTCAGCACCAGATGCAGCGCGGCCGCGGCGGCGAACGCGAGCACGATCAGCACCACCTCGCCGGTGTGGCCGAGCGCGGGGACCTCGTGCGAGGCGCCCGGCTGGTGCCACACGAGCACGAGCCCGAACGCGGCGGCGGCGAGCGCGGCGATGTTGATCCCGGTCCCGGCGACGATCTGGTCGACCGCGAGCCGCGTCGCGGCGAAGGCGAGGATCGCCGCCAGCAGCATCCCCGCGACGACGCCGGCGAGCGCGCCGATCACGGGGTTCCCCGTCGCACCGCTGACCGCGACCGAAGTGAACGCGCCCGCGATGAGGATCCCTTCGAGCCCGATGTTCACCACGCCCGAGCGCTCGCTCAGCACGCCGCCGAGCGCGGCGTAGATCAGCGGCGTCGCCTTGATCAGCGTCAGCCCGAGGATCGCGGCGATCGCCGCGGTCGTCCCGTTCACGTCGACCTCATCGTCGCGATCACGCGCCGCCCCGCGAGCGCGACGATCACGAGCCCGATGATCAGCGAGACGACCTCGCGCGGAACTTGCGCCTCGGTCTGC
>DATHLL010000105.1:0-13518 GCA_035488195.1 Candidatus Elarobacter sp.
TGCAGATCGCGAAGCGCTACCTGGTCCCGAAGCAGAAGAAAGCCAACGGGCTCAAGGAGGCGCAGGTCTCGATCACCGACGGCGCGCTCAAGCAGATCATCGTCGACTACACGCGCGAGGCCGGGGTTCGCAACCTCGAGCGCGAGATCGGCACGACGTTCCGCAAGGTCGCGCGCAAGGTCGCCGAGGACCCGAAGTACCGGCTCAAGGTCAAGCCGGAGAACCTGGTCGACTTCCTCTCGAAGCCGCGCTTCTACAACGAGGTGAAGCGCAGGACGGCGAGCGTCGGCGTCGCGACCGGGCTCGCGTACACGCCGGTCGGCGGCGACATCCTGTTCATCGAGACGACCGCGATGCCGGGGAAGGGCAACTTCACCCTGATCGGCCAGCTCGGCGACGTGATGAAGGAGTCGGCGACCGCGGCGATCTCGTTCCTGCGCTCGCGCTCCTCGGAGCTCGGGCTCGCGGAGGACTGGTTCGCCAAGCACGACCTGCACATCCACATCCCGGCCGGCGCGATCCCGAAGGACGGCCCGTCCGCCGGGATCGCGATGGCGACCTCGATCGCATCGCTGCTGACCGGCACGAAGGTCGATCCGGAGGTCGCGATGACCGGCGAGATCACGCTCACCGGTCAGGTGCTCCCGATCGGGGGCGTCAAGGAGAAGGTCCTCGGCGCGAAGCGGGCCGGCATCAAGAAGGTGCTGCTCCCGCGCCGCAACGAGATCGACCTCGAGGACGTGCCGAAGGAAGTCCGCGACACGATGGACTTCGTGCTCGTCGACGAGCTGAGCGACGTGTTCGCGAACGCGCTCGGCAAGCGGATGATCACGCCGGTCCTGCTCGGCGCGGCCGAGACGAACGGCAAGCGCGCGAGCAACGTCGTCGCGCTCCGCCCGAGCGCGAAGCGCGGCACCGCGCAGCGCTCCGCCCGCACCGCCCGCAACGGCGCGACGACGACCGGCACGCCGAAACGCCGCTGACCCGGCGCCGTCACCGTGACACCGCGGTCGCCACTTTGTAGAGCGTCCCGCGGTGGTCGGTGCGCAGGCCTTCGTGCAGCGTGCGCGCGGCGTGGCGCTCGAGCCCGGTGATCACGCGCCGTTCCTCCGCGTTGTCGTAGCGCGGCTCGGCGCGGTCGACGAGCCGGTCGAACCGCCGCGGCTCGATCAGCGCGTGGTCGAGCTCGTGCGCGAGCCCGAGCGCCGGCGACTGGCGGCCGTTCCCGACGCGCATCGCGCTGTGCGGGTCCCAGACGATCGTGCGCGAGCCCGGCAGATACGCGTCGCGCCCGTGGTGGTCGATGCGGATCCGGTGCGGCGTGCGGCTGCGCTCGGCGCGCTCGACGATCGAACGGGCGGCCGGGTCGCGGGCGAGGTAGGCGAAGGCCGCGTCGACGTGCCGCTGCGCGGAGAGCGGGATGACGAGCGAGCCGTAGTGGACCGTTGGGGTTCTCATCGCACCCGCCCATCACGCGATTGGATGGTCCGGCAAGGTGCAACGGCGCGAGTCCGGCTCGTGTCGTCCCGATGGTGACCAGCTCGGCGATGGAACGGACGATCGAGGCAAGCGCACCGGGGATCGGGATCGGACCGGCCTCGCGCCGCATCGTCGCGCGCCCCGACGCCCGGCTGGTGGCAGCGCTGGTCGCCGTGTGGGTCCTGTGGGGCTCGACCTTCGCCGGGATGCGCTACGCCGTCGCGACGATGCCGCCGTTCGCGATGGCCTCGATCCGCTTCCTGATCGCGGGCGCGGTGCTCTACGCGGTCTGCGTGCTGCGCGGCAAGGGCCGCGTGACGCGTGACGATCTCGTGCGCGCGGCGATCACCGGGACGTCGCTGCTGCTGCTCGGCAACGGGATGACGGCCTGGACCGTGCAGTTCTTGCCGACCGGGGTCAACTCGCTGCTGCTCTCGCTCTCGCCGGTGTTCATGGCGCTCATCGCGTTCGCGTGGGGCGGCGAGCGGCCGACGCGGCTCGCGGTGATCGGGATGGTGCTGGGCTTCGCCGGGCTCGCGCTGCTGCTCCAGCCGAAGGCGACGAGCGCGATCCCGCTCTGGCCCGCGATCGTCTCGCTGCTCGCGAGCGTCGCCTGGTCGTTCGGCTCGATCTACCAGCGCCGCGCCGGCAAGAGCGGCAGCCTCGTCCTCGCGACGGCGCTCCAGATGCTGATCGGCGGGGCGTTGCTCGCCGTCGAGGCCGCGCTCTTCGGGCAGTGGTCGTCGTTCGACGTGCGCGCGGTCGCCGCACCGTCGTGGGGCGGCCTCGCGTGGCTGGTGATCTTCGGCAGCCTGTTCGGCTACAGCGCGTATCTCTACACGATGCAGAACGCGAGCACCGCGCTCGCCTCGACGTACGCCTACGTCAATCCCGTCGTCGCGGTGATCCTCGGGATGGTGCTGTTCCACGAGCGCTTCACCCCGCTCGAAGCGCTTGCGAGCGCGATCATCCTGATCGGCGTCGCGCTCATGATGGTGCCGTCGCGAAGCGCAGCGGCGAGAAGAGCTCGAGGCTGAAGCCCGGGTCCTCGCCCGCGAGCAGCGCGGCGACGATCTCGCCGACGACCGGCGCGAACTTGTAGCCGTGCCCGGAGAACCCGCCCGCCAGCACGACGCGCGGCTCGCGTGGGTGCGCGCCGATGACGAAGTGCTCGTCCGGCGTGAGCGTGTACATGCACGGCGCGGCGCGAAGAAACGGCCCCGCGGCCGCGGGCACGAACGACGCGAGCGCGTCGCGCGCGACCGCGATTTCGTCGTTCCGCACGTCGCGGTCGAGCGCGTCCGGCGCGGCTGCGACGCCGCTCCCGTGATGCGCCACCTTCGCCCCGGTCCCGAAGTTCGGAAACCCGTAGAACATCCGCGCGCCCTCGCGCTCAACGGCGTAGGTCGGCAGCCGGTCCGGCGAGACGGCGTCGCGGTCGAGCGGTGCGAACCAGAACTGCACGTTGCGCTCGACGCGCAGCGGGATGCCGAGCTCCGGCGCGACCTGCGCGAACCACGCCCCCGCGCAGATCGCGAGCCGCGCGCCTTCGACGACGGTACCGTCCGCGAGCGCGACGCGCACGCTTTCGCTCCCGATCTCCCAGCGCGCCGCGGCGCGGACGCCGAAGCGCAGCTCCGCGCCCGCTTCCACGGCAATGTCGAGATGCGCGCGCACGCCCGCTTCTGGGAACACCGCGCCCGCGACCGCCTCGTAGACGCCGATCTCGTCGTCGCGCGGCGTCACCATCGGAAACCGCGCGCGCAGCTCGGCCGCGTCGTACACGGCGTGCGCGAGCTGCCATTGCCGCGCGCTTGCGAGCGTTCCGGCGACGACGGCGGTCTCGGGACGACCGACGAACAGCCCGCCGGTCTGCGCGCGCAGCACCGTTTTCGTCCGCGCCGCGAGCGCGTCCCACAGCTCGTACGAGCGTCGCAGCAGCGGCACGTAGTCGGGCGACTCGAAGTACGCCTGCCGGATGATCCGCGACTCGCCGTGCGACGAGCCGCGCGCGTGGGCCGGACCGAACTGCTCAAGGCCGAGCACGCGCATCCCGCGCATCGCGGCGTGCGCGGCGACCGCGCTCCCCATCCCGCCGAGGCCGAGGACGATCGCGTCGTACCGCGCGCTCATCGCACGAGGATCGTCCCCGCCGGCCCGTCGAGCACTTCGCCGACGATCGCCGCGCCGCCGCGGTCGGCAAGATCCTCCAGTACGCGCTGCGCACCGTCGGGCGCGATCGCGATCAGCAACCCGCCCGACGTCTGCGCGTCGGAGAGCACGATGCGGTGCGGTTCGTCCACGCCGTTCGCGTAGGTGGTGAACGCCGCGTGCTCCGCGAGGTTGTCGCGCGTCCCGCCCGGGACCGCGCCTTGCGCGATCAGGTCGAGGACGCCGTCGAACAGCGGCACCTTCGCGGCGTCGATCGCGAGCGCGACGCGCGAGGCGCGCGCCATCTCGCCACCGTGCCCGATCACGCCGAAGCCCGTCACGTCGGTGCAGGCGTGCGCGCCGTGCGCGAGCATCGCGCGCGACGCCGCGTCGTTCAAACGAACCATCGATGCGATCGCGGGCGCGAGCGCCGCGTCGCCGATGAGATCGCGCTTGCGCGCGGTGGTCAGGATGCCCGTCCCGACGGGTTTCGAGAGAAGCAGCAGATCGCCGGGACGGGCTCCGCCGTTGGTAACTATCGCGCGGTCGGAAATGGTTCCGGTAATCGCCATCCCGTATTTCGGCTCGTCGTCTTTCACGGTGTGGCCGCCGAGGATCGCCACGCCCGCCTGCGCGGCGACCGCCGCGCCGCCTTCGAGGATGCGCGCAAGCACCTCGGTGCCCAGCTCCTCGACCGGAAACGCCGCGATGTTCAGCGCGGTGAGCGGCGTCCCGCCCATCGCGTAGACGTCGCTGAGCGCGTTCGCCGCCGCGATGCGTCCGAAATCGTACGGATCGTCGACGACGGGCGTGAAGAAGTCGACCGTCTGGACGAGCGCCAGACCGGCGGCGAGACGGTAGACGCCCGCGTCGTCGCTGGTCGCGAGACCGACGAGGACGTTCGGATCGTTCACGGGCGGCAAGCGGCGCAGGACCTGCGCCAGGTCGGCGGCGCCGACTTTGCTCGCTCAACCCGCGCAGTTCGAGTACGCCGTCAACCGGATCTGACGACCGGACAACTCCATCGAGGCTCCGAATACACCGCGCAACGCCGAACGTCCGCCGGAGAGAGCGTGTCGAAGAGCTTGCTGTTCATCCCTGGCCCCGTCACCGTCGCCGAGCCGGTCCTCCTCGCGACGGCGCGGCCGATGATCGATCACCGCGGCCCGGAGTTCAAGGAGCTCCTGGAGTCGATCGCGACCCGACTGCGGCCGATCTTCGGGACGGCGGATGCCGATGTGCTGATCCTCGGCTCGTCGGGGACCGGCGGGCTCGAAGCCGCGGTCGGGAACCTGTTCGGCCCGGGCGACCGGCTCTTGGCGTGCCCGATCGGCGTCTTCGGGCGGCGGCTGATCGCGATCGCCCGCACGTTCGGCTGCGAGGTCGAGGTGCTCGAGACGCCGTGGGGCGCCGCGACCGATCCCGAGGCGCTGCGCGCGCGGCTCGGCGCGCCCGGCGGCAAGCCGTTCGACGGCGTGCTGCTCACGCACAACGAGACGTCGACCGGCGCGCAGAACGACATGGCCGCGCTCGCCGAGGCGATCCGCGGGCACGGTCTCTTCACCGTGGTCGACTCGGTGAGCGGGCTCGCCGCCTCGCCGTTCGCGATGGACGACTGGGGCTTCGACGTCGTCGTCAGCGCCTCGCAGAAGGCGCTCGCGGCGCCGCCCGGCGTGGCGATGGTCGCGGTCGCGCGGCGCGCGTGGGAGCGCATCGACGCGAACGTGGGCACGCAGCGGTTCTACTTCGATCTGCGCAAGGCGCGCGAGTTCGACGCGATCGGGCAGACGCCGTGGACGCCGCCGGTCTCGATCGTCTTCGGCCTCGACGCCGCGCTCGACGAGTTCGAGCGGCTCGGCGCCGCGGCGGTGCACGAGCGGCACGCGCGCTACGCGCGCGCGATCCGCGCCTGCGCAGGGGCGCTCGGCTTGCGGATCTTCTCGCGCGAGGGCGCGCACTCGCCGACCGTCGTCGCGATCGAGCTCCCCGCGGGGATCGACGGCGACGCGATCCGCAAGAGCCTGCGCGAGTCGCGCGGCGTCGTGATCGGCGGCGGGCAGGCCGACCTCAAAGGGAAGATCCTGCGCATCGGCACGATGGGCGATCTGACGCAGACCGACGTCCTCGGCGCGCTCGGCGCGCTCGAGATCGCGCTGCTCGAAGCCGGCGCCCCGATCCACGTCGGCGCCGGCGTGCAAGCCGCGCTCAAGCTCTTCCTCGAGGCCGATCAGCCCGCGCCCGTGTAAGGGGGCGCGAGCGCGGCCGGGTGGAACGTTCGGCCGGACGGACGCGCGCCGGGCGGAGGAAAGCTCCAGTCCGACGATCTACTTTTCCTGAAATACCGGCAATTCGCGTCCGCGTTCCGGGAGGTCGACCCGTTTGCACGAGCTGACCCAACAAATCGTCAGCGGTCTCGCGACCGGCTCGATCTACGCCAGCGTGGCGCTCGCGCTCGTCCTCATCTACCGGGCGATGGGGATCATCAACTTCGCGCAGGGCGAGATGGCGATGTTCAGCACGTACATCGCGTGGCAGCTCGTGCAGTTCGGCGTCCCGGTCTGGCTCGCGTTCGGCGCGACGCTGATCATCGCGTTCGCGGGCGGCGTCGCGATCGAGCGAATCGTGATCCGGCCGGTCGAGCGCGCGAACCAGCTCACGCTGGTGATCGTCTCGCTCGGGCTCTTCATCGCGCTGAACGGGCTGGCGGGCTGGATCTGGGGCTACATCGTCAAGTCGCCGCCGCCGCCGTTCCCGCCGACGGCGATCACGGTCGGCGGCGTCGCCTTCTCGGCGCAGGACGTCGGGATCATCGCCGTCTCGCTGGTCACGCTCGGGCTGATCTCGCTCTTCTTCCAGAAGACGAAGCTCGGGCTCGCGATGCGCGCGGCGGCGCTCTATCCGGAGCAGAGCCGCGTCCTCGGGATCCGGGTCGGCTGGATGCTCGCGCTCGGCTGGGGGCTCGCCGCGGTCGTCGGCGCGACCGCCGGGATCATGATCGCGCCGGTGGTGTTCCTCGACCCGAACATGATGCAGAGCATCATCGTCTACGCGTTCGCGGCGGCGGTGCTCGGCGGGATCGAGAGCCCGATCGGCGCGGTGGTCGGCGGCCTGATCCTCGGCGTCGCGATCAATTTGCTCGGGACGTACGTCGAAGCGATCGGCAACGAGCTGCGGCTCGCGGCGGCGCTGGCGATCATCGTGCTGGTGCTCGTGGTGCGGCCGTCCGGGCTGTTCGGCAAACCGTCGGTGCAGCGGGTGTGATCGGGCTGAGCCGCGGCGCGATGATCCGGGTCTGCGTGGTCGCCGCGCTGATCGCGGTGCTGCCGTGGATCGTGCCGTCGTTCGTCGTCTTCGACCTCATCTTCGTCGCGGCGTACGCGATCGCGATCCTCGGCCTGGTGATCCTGACCGGGATGAACGGGCAGATCTCGCTCGGGCACGGCGCGTTCATGGCGCTCGGCGGGTACGTCGTCGCGGTGCTCGCGCACGCCGCCGGCTGGCCGTACTGGGCAGGCGTTCCGATCGCCGCGCTCGCGTGCGGTGCGTTCGGGCTGCTGATCGGACTGGTCGCGCTGCGGCTCGCCGGCGTCTACCTCGCGCTCGCGACGTTCTCGCTCGCCGTCGCGACGCCGTCGTTCCTCAAGCACTACAAGTCGATCACCGGCGGGTTCGGCGGGATGTCGCTGCAGCCGGTCACCGTCCCGGCCGGGATCCCGCTCGACCCGCAGCGCTGGCTGTACTACGCCGCCTGGGCGGTCGCCGGGCTGGCGTTCCTCGTCTCGGCGCTGATCGTGCGCGGGAAGTTCGGCCGCGCGCTGCGCGCGCTGCGCGACAACCCCGTCGCCGCGGTCTCGTTCGGCGTGAACCCGTACGTCTACAAGACGCTCGCGTTCGGCTGGAGCGCGGTGCTCGCCGGCGTCGCCGGCGCGTTCTACGCGATCCCGACCGCGTTCGTCAGCCCCGACACGTTCAGCTTCGCGCTCTCGATCACGCTGCTGATCGGCGCGGTGCTCGGCGGGATCTGGACGTTCTGGGGCGCGCTGCTCGGCGGCGTCGTCGTCGAGTTCCTCCCGCTCGTCGCGCAGCAGGTCAACGCCGGCGCGCCGAGCGTGGTGTACGGCGTCGCACTCATCCTGGTCATGATGTTCGTTCCGGACGGGATCGCCGGCGGGCTGGTTCAGCTCGCCCGCCGGATCGCTCCGCGTCCCGCACCGCCGCCGTCGGCGGAACCGTCCCCCATCGCCACGTCCGCGCCGCTCGGCGCAATCGGAGGAGGTATCAGTGATCCCAAGCCTTAGAAAAGCCGCGGCCGGTGTCTGTGCGGTGGCGTTCTCGCTCACCGTCACCGCGAGCGCGACGATCCCCGTCGAGGCCGCCGATCCTGGCGTCAGCGCCAACGAGATCATCCTCGGCGGAACGCATCCGTTCAGCGGCCCGGCCTCCGCGTACGGCAACATCGGCAAGGGGATCGGCGCGTACTTCGACTACGTGAACGATCACGGCGGCGTGAACGGCCGCAAGATCAAGTGGATCGACAAGGACGACGGTTACAGCCCGCCGCAGGCCGTGCAGCTCGTCCACCAGCTCGTCGAGCAAGAGAAGGTCTTCGCGATCTTCGACACGCTCGGCACCGCCGTCAACACGGCGATCCGTCCCTACTTGAACCAGCAGGGCGTGCCGCAGCTCTACGTCGCGACGGGCGCGACGACGTGGGGCAAGGACTACAAGCAGTATCCGTGGACGATCGGCTGGCAGCCCGACTACCAGTCGGAGGCGATCCTGTACGCGCAAGACGTGCTGCGCGAGCATCCCAAGGCGAAGATCGGCGTCATCTACCAGAACGACGACTACGGCGAGGACATGAACAACGGGCTGAAGCGCGGTCTCGGCTCGCACCAGAACATGATCGTGAAGATGGCCTCGTACGAGACCAGCGATCCGAACGTCAGCTCGCAGATCGCGACGCTGAAGGCGTCGGGCGCCGACACGCTGATGATCTTCGCGACGCCGAAGTTCGCGATCCAGTCGATGGTCGCGACCGCGCAGCAGGGCTGGCATCCGACGATCTACCTCAACAACGTCTCGAACGCGATCCCGTACATGCGCGCCGCGGCGAAAGCGGGCGGAGCGCAGTTCCTCAACGGGATCGTCACGACGATCTACCTCAAGGACCCCGCCAACCACGCGCGCTACGCCAACGACCCGGGGATGAAGCTCTACGAGGAGATCATGTCCAAGTACATCCCGTCGGGCGACAAGGAGGACGGCAACTATCTGTACGGCGTCTCGATCGCGTACACGATGGTCGACGTCCTGAAGCGCGCCGGGAAGGACCTGACCCGCAAGAAGGTCATGGACATCGCGGCCAACTTGGTCGAGAAGGACAACCCGCTGGTCTATCCGGGCGTGGTGATCCGCACCTCGCCGAACAACCGCTTCCCGATCACGCAGATGATCTCGGCGAAGTGGCTCGGCAGCGACTGGTCGCCGAGCGGGATCCTGGTCGACACGCGCCCGATGACGATGGCGGCGAAATAGCCGAAGCATGGCGCCGCCGCTGCTCTCCGTACGGAACCTCACGATCCGGTTCGGCGGGATCACGGCCCTCAGCGACGTCTCGTTCGACGCCGCCGAGGGTCAGATCACCGGCCTGATCGGTCCGAACGGGGCCGGCAAGACGACCTGCTTCAACTGCATCACGCGGCTCTATCAGCCGACCGCCGGCGAGGTGCTCTTCAAGGGCGAGGATCTGCTGCGGCTCCCGCCGCAGCAGATCGCCCGCCGGCGGATCGCGCGCACGTTCCAGAACGTCGCGCTGTTCGACCACATGACGACGCTCGAGAACGTGATGGTCGGCGGCCACTCGCGCTTCCCCGGGCTGAGCGCGTACGCCGCCGAGACGACCGCGCGGCGCGAGGCGATCGAGATCCTCGAGCGCCTCGGGATGGCGGAGATCGCGCCCCGCCCGGTGCGCGGGCTGCCGTTCGGGACGCGCAAGAACGTCGAGCTCGCGCGCGCGCTGATGGCGAAGCCGGAGCTGCTGCTGCTCGACGAACCGGCGGCCGGATTGAGCCACGAAGAGGTCGCGGCGCTGAACTCCACGATCAAGCGCGTCGCGGCGGAGTTCTCGACGACGATCCTGATGGTCGAGCACCACATGCAGCTCGTGATGAACGTCTGCGACCACATCGTCGTGCTGGCGTCGGGGAGGACGCTCGCCGACGGCAGCCCGGAGACGGTGCGGGCGAACCCGGCGGTGATCGAGGCGTATCTTGGCACCGTCTGACGTCGCGACCGAGACGATCCTCGAGGCGCGCGACCTGCGCGCGCGCTACGGCGAGATCGAGGCGCTGCACGGCGTCGATCTCGCCGTCCCGCGCGGCGGGATCGTCGCGCTGCTCGGCGCGAACGGCGCCGGGAAGACCAGCACGCTGCGCGCGCTGACCGGCGCGATCAAGGCGACCGGAACGGTGACGTTCGCCGGCCGGCCGCTGACCGGCGCGCCGGAGGACGCGGCGCGGCTCGGGATCGCGCACGTCCCCGAAGGTCGCGGCACGCTGAGCAGTCTGACCGTGTGGGAGAACCTCACGCTGGGCGCGTACGCGGTGCGCGGCTCGGTCCGCGAGCGCTACGCGAAGGCGGTCGAGTACTTTCCGTGGATCGAGGACCGCAAGAAGCAGCAGGCGGGGACGCTCAGCGGCGGCGAGCAGCAGATGCTCGCGATCGCGCGCGCGCTGATGCTCGGCCCGCAACTGCTGCTGCTCGACGAGCCGTCGCTGGGGCTCGGCCCGAAGATCGTCCACGACATCTTCACGCTGCTGCGCACGATCAACGAGCGCGACGGGATCAGCATCCTGGTCGCCGAGCAGAACGCGACCGTCGCGCTCGGCATCGCGCACCACGCGTACGTCCTGGAGACCGGCCGCGTCGCCGTCTCCGGCGCGAGCGACGAGCTCGCCGCGAACGACCGCATCCGACGTTCGTACCTGGGCTACTAAAAGAAAAGAGCCCGGAGCCGAAGCTCCGGACTCTTTCCCCTTGCGTCTGCCGTCAGTGGGCGGCTTGGGCGAAGCCCAAACGCGAAGGATTCACGGGACGTGAATCCACTAGTGGAACCAGCTGTTGGTGTCGACGTGGAACGTGCCGATGACGTCCCACGAGCCGACGTGGATCGCGTTGGGCGCCACGAACGGCGTGCCCTGAGGATTCGAGTGGAAGTCCGAGTGCCGCAGCGCGAGCGTGAAGCCCGGGCTGAAGCGCTTGTTGAGCTGGTACACCAGCGCCGAGGCCCAGCGGTACGGCTCGCCGACCGTCGTGCCGTACGCGCCGAAGAGTCCGGGGTTCTCGTAGAAGTTCAGCGCGCCCCAGCGCTCGTTGAGCGTGAACGACGTGCCGTGCTTCGGGTCGACCGGAAGGATCCAGGTGACGCCCTGGGTCGTCTCCCACAGCTTGCTCTTGCCGGGGAACTCGTCGTAGTAGCCGACCGTGTTCGCGTTCGGCGCGGCCGGGTTGCAGCCCGTGATCTGGGCGATCGGCAGGTGCGTCGGCGCCAGCGGGCTGACGTTAGCAGCGCTGCATTGGATGCCGACGTGATGGTCGACGTTCTGCGCGTCGACGGTCTCGGCGAGCGAGAACTGGCTGTTCCAGAGGTCACGCCACGGCTTCGTCGTGTAGCTCAGGCCGGCGTAGCCGAAGTGGTGCTCCGTCGAGCTCACCGTGCAGGCGGGCGCGAAGGCCGTTCCGTTGGCGACGCAGAGGAACGGCGTGCGGCTCGGGCCGTTCCCGCCGTTGGCCCAGATGCGGTGCCGGAACGAGTCGCCGACGTCGAGCGTGACGTAGCGGTCGAACTGGTAGGTCGCGTGGTACTGCAGCAGGATGTCGCGGCTGTCGGACGGGCAGACCGTCACGACCGGGTTGACGGGCGCCGCCGGGTTCGGCTGCCGGACGCACTCGAGCGGCTGGTTCAGCGTTCCCTCGGTCACGCGGTCGAAGACCAGGTTGAACTTGCGCGTGACCGGGATGCGGACCGTGCCGCCGACGTCGAGCGGATCGTAGTCCGCAATCGGGCTCACGCCGGTCACGGGCAGCGCGTTGCGGTTGCCGTAGTACGCGGGCTGGGTGAACGTCGCGACGATGTCGATGATCGGCCAGTGGCCGAGCGGCGGCGGGGCCGAGCGGGTCTGCGTCGGGCCGCCCGAGGGGCTCTGCGGGCCGGCCGGCGTCGAGGGCGACGACGGGCCCGGGTTCGTGGTCCCCGCCGGCGACGCCGACGGGTTGGGGGTCGCTTGTGCGACGACCGGTGTCGCCGCCGTCGCGGACTGATCGGCCGCGGTATCGGCTTGCGCGATCGCCGTCGGGCCGAGGAGCAGCGCTGCGATCAGCGCTGCGGAAAGGGTCGGGACTCGCACCGTTTATGCCTCCACGGTTTCAAGGGCTGAAATGCCGACTGCCACGCGAAAACCCGGACGCTGCTTCCTAACGCATCTCGTCCCGGTCGGCGTGGGCGAAAATTCTACCCTCCGAATGAGTTATGCAAGCAGTACCATCTGCAATGCCCCCTTGTCAAATGGATCGGGCGTACTTTGCGTCTTCTGAAAGGTACTCCGGGGGGTGAAGCGGAGGGCGTGGGCCCCGCGCTCATCCGATAAGCGCTCTTTTCCGATCACAGGGCGGCCCGCCTGCGCGCGCGAAGGGCCGCGCCGGAGGAATCCACGTGAGCTTGGCAGTCCACGACGGCGCCGTCGCCGTGCTGCGGATCGAGAATCCGCCGGTGAACGCGCTCGGTCCGCGCGCGGTGGGCCCGCTCCTCGAGGCGCTCGCCGCCGCGCAGGCCGATCCGGCGGTCGCCGCGATCGTGCTGGCCGGCGCGAACGGCACCTTCAGCGGCGGTGCCGACATGAAGGGGTTCGGCGAGAACCCGCCGCCGCGCCCGACCGCGCGCGACCTGATCGACGCCCTCGAGGCCTCGGAGAAGCCGGTCGTCGCGGCGATCGAGGGCGTCGCGATGGGCGGCGGCCTGGAAGTGGCGCTGGGCTGCGACCACCGCGTCGCCGCGCCCGGCGCGCGGCTGGCGTTCCCCGAGATCAAGCGCGGTCTGCTGCCGGGGGCGGGCGGGACGCAGCGCGCGCCGCGCCTGATCGGCGCGCGCGCGGCGCTGGAGCTGATCCTGGGCGGTGACCCCGTCGACGCGGCGCGCGCGAAAGCGATCGGGCTGGTCGACGCGGTCGAGGACGATCCCGTCGCGGCGGCGGTCGCGTTCGCGCGCACGCTGATGGGGAAGCCGCGCCGCCGCATCAGCGCGATGATCGCGCGCCCGGACGACGCCGCTCTCGCCGAGGCGCGGAAGCGCGCGCAGCCGGAGGTGCGCGGAGGGCTCGCCGAGCAGCGCGCGATCGCGTGCGTCGCCGACGCGATGGACCTCCCGTTCGACGAAGGGCTTGCGCGCGAGCGCGAGCGGTTCGTCGAGCTGCTCGGCTCGGAGCAGGCGCAGGCGCGGATCCACGTCTTCTTCGCCGAGCGCGAGGCGGCGAAGCTCCCGGACGGCGGCGTCGCCGAGCCGTTCTCGGTCGCGACCGCTGCGGTCGTCGGCGGCGGGACGATGGGGACCGGGATCGCGATGGCGTGCGCGAATGCCGGCGTCCGCGTGACGCTGGTCGACGTGAAGCCCGAGCTGCTCGAGCGCGCGCGCGGGATCATCGCCGGCAACTACGCGGCGACGCAGCGCAAAGGAAAGCTGACGCAAGACGAAGTCGACGCGCGGCTGGGCCGGATCGCGTTCGCGACCTCGCTCGACGCGGCCGCCGACGTGGACCTGGTGATCGAGGCGGTCTTCGAGGAGATGGCGGTCAAGCAGGACGTCTTCCGAGCGCTCGACGGGATCGTCCGCGA
>DATHLL010000106.1:0-2583 GCA_035488195.1 Candidatus Elarobacter sp.
GAACGCGCCGCCGCCTTCGTCGACCTCGTACGGAAGACCGTGCGACTCGAGCGCCTTGCGGATCGCGTCCTCGGCGATCTCGTCGGTCGGGCCGCGCTGCTCGCGCGTGCTCAGGAAGTACTCGAAGTTCGAGAACTGGAACGCGTCCATCAGCCGCAGCGCCTCGTCGAGCGTCTGCTCGAACTCGGCCTGGAGCTGGTCGGGTGTGCAGAAGAGGTGCGCGTCGTCCTGCGTGAAGCCGCGCACGCGGGTGAGCCCGTGCAGCGTCCCGCTCAGCTCGAAGCGGTAGACGGTCCCGAACTCCGCGTAGCGCAGCGGCAGGTCGCGGTACGAGCGGCCTTCGTTCTTGTAGATCAGGATGTGGCCGGGGCAGTTCATCGGCTTGAGCCGGAACCGCTGGCCTTCCACCTCGATCGGGCCGAACATCGAGTCGGCGAAGTTCTCGAGATGCCCCGAGGTCGCGTAGAGGTTCTCGTGCACGACGTGCGGGGTGACGACGGGAAGATAGCCGCGCTCGCGCAGGCCGGCGCGGATGAACTCCTCGACGATCGCGCGCATGATCGCGCCCTTCGGGTGCCAGAAGATCAGCCCGCCGCCGGCGAGCTCGTCGACGTGGTAGAGGTCGAGCTCGGCGCCGAGCTTGCGGTGGTCGCGCTTCGCCGCCTCTTCGAGGAACGCGTGGTAGTCGTCCAGCTCCTGCTGGGTCGGGAACGCGGTGCCGTAGATGCGCTGCAGCATCGGGTTCTCCGACTTGCCGCGCCAGTACGCGCCCGCGACGTTCTCGAGCTCGACCGCGCCGATCGCGCCGGTCGAGTCGGCGTGGCCGCCGCGGCAGAGATCGGTGAACTCGCCGATCGTGTACAGCGTGATCGGCTCGCCTTCCGGGATCTCGCGGGCGATCTCGACCTTGTACGGGTTGTCGCGGAAGGCCTCGATCGCTTCCTCGCGCGTGACGCGGCGGCCGGTCATCGGGTAGTCGGCGCCGACGATCTCGCGCATCCGCGCTTCGAGCTTCGCGAGGTCGTCCGGCGTGAACGGCTCGCGGCGGTCGAAGTCGTAGTAGAACCCGTTCTCGATCGCCGGACCGATCGTCGGCTTGGCGTCCGGGAAGAGATCCTGGACGGCGTACGCCAGCACGTGCGCGGCGGTGTGGCGGAGGTGGGCGATGTCCACGGTCGGTTTCGCGGGGCTCGAGGTCGTCACGCCGCTCCCTTCGCCGCGCGCGTTCGGCGTGCCTCACAGCCCGCCGCAGGCGTGACGAAATCGTCCGGCTCGGCTACGATCCCCCGGTGATTCAAGCCGCCGACCACGAGCGCCACGGCGCCGGGACGCAGACGATCCGCGACCTCGTCCTCGGGATGGCCGACGGGCTGACCGTCCCGTTCGCCCTCGCGGCCGGCGTGACGGGCGCCGTCGCCGCGAGCGGGATCGTGCTGACCGCGGGGCTGGCCGAGATCGTCGCCGGCGCGATCTCGATGGGGCTCGGCGGCTATCTGGCCTCGCGCAGCGAGATGGCGCACTACGCGAAGGAGTACGCGCGCGAGATCCGCGAGACGCACGAGATCCCGAACGAGGAGAAGGCCGAGGTCGCGCAGATCCTGCACGGCTACGGCGTCCGCGAGCCGACGCTCACCCGCGTCGTCAACGAGATCGCGAGCGACCGCGAGCAGTGGGTCGAGTTCATGATGCGCAACGAGCTCGGCCTCGAGCGCCCGGACGAGCGCGCCGCGCCGCGCAGCGCGCTGTTGGTCGGCGGCGGCTACGTGCTCGGCGGGATCTTCCCGCTCGCGCCGTACGCGTTCGTCGCGAACGCGCACGAGGCGCTGTGGTGGTCGATCGTGTGGACGACCGTCGCGCTGCTCGCGTTCGGCGCGGTCCGCGCGCGCGTGCTCGCGACGCCGGTCGTGCTCGGTGCGCTGCAGAGCTGGTTCATCGGCGCGGTCGCGGGCGGCGCGGCGTACGGGCTGGCGCGGCTGGTGACGCACGGCATGACGTAGTCCGCGACCTCGCTCGCAGACGCCGCACGACGGCAAGGCGAGTGTGCGGCATCACGTTATGCCCGCTTCCCTGCCGGGTAAGGCATCTTGCTCTGTTGCTCGCGTGTGGCCATGCCGATGACTACCGCATGGAACGGATCACGGACGATGCGTTCGATGCGCTCGTCGGTTGGGTGACGCGGGAACGGGCCATCGACCGCTTGATGCAACGCGGAAAGCTCGGCTTCGGCGAGATGCTCCTCCGCCGCCAAATGAACTACGACCGGCTGCTGCGGGAGTCACGCGTGCCGCGCTGAGGCGTCCGTGGCCGGCCGGCTCTATCCGGCGCGGAATTGCCGATCGGGGATGCCGAGCATCTCGCGCACGGTGGCCATCGGAATGAAGAGCTTGAGCGAGCCGGGCTCGAAGCGGCGGAATCCCACGCGTTCGTAGAACGGCGCGACGCTGTCCTCGAGAACATCGACGACGATCGCGACTCCGCCGATGTCGTCCGCGACGCGCGCACAGCGAGCCATCGCGTCCATGAGCAACAGCGCGCCGACGCCGCGCCCCTTGACGGACTCCGAGACGGCGAGCCGCGCGACCA